>NZ_JADNEM010000001.1:0-218300 GCF_015552275.1 Holdemania sp. 1001302B_160321_E10
GAAATGAAGATGAGGATCTTTTAAATTGAGAACAGATACGATAGAATGAGTAATGGACATAGTGAGATTTCCTTTCTGTAATTTGTGGTGATTTTATTGTAACGGAAATTCTTACCTATGTCTCTTTTTTTTATGCTCAAGAAAAAAAGGCGTTGGTTTCTACCAACACCAAAATTTATAGAACCGAAATCAGAAGATCTGAGCGGACAGCGTGTCTGCGCAGGTCTTTTTGATAAAGTGAATAAGATGATTTTCTCCCTGAATATTGGGCTTATCCAATTTGCGGAGCCGATTGTCTGTATGTCAGCTTGATTGACCATTTGTGTTTAAATCTGATTTGATTCCGTGTTCCACTCATTCAACTGGGATTTCCGAATGTCTTATGTTTCTAACGATATAGCCCATAATTAGTTCTCCAGCTTTTAATTTATCCATTTTTGAAACTGGATTTTTACAATTTAAACTTATTGCAGCAAAAACGTAGATACTCTTTTACTGATATTTCCTGACGATGTAAAATTCCAAGAATAACAAATAGAATTTCTGCTATCGTAATATAACAGTCTTTCAAATCAAAAATAAAGAAGTTGGGAATTTGTAGAAAATCTAAGCTTCCACCCCAAAACAGCTTATCAATCAGACTGCACAAGCATCCAGCTAAGCCGAAAATCAGTATCATTTTTACTGGGAAACTAGTATTTTCTATTTTTCTCTTATACAATAAATAGCCCGATATCAAGATCCCTAAAGCAAAAACATTTAGAAGAATCGTTACGAAGGAGTCTGATAATAGTTCAATAAAATTTCCAAAATAAGATAAACGTGTATTTAATACCGGATTAAACCTGAGGATTCCAGAAAGGATATCGAATTCATACTGCATGAATCCTCTTGATATCGTTATTTTTACAGTTTGATCTATCAGAATGAAAAATAATATGGGAATGATAAAAAGCTTAAACTTTTTAATAAACATGACCTCCCTTCAAATTCATATTTTTCTATCTGACAAGCCCAATTTATCGTTTTACAACTACTGTGATAAGGCATACAGCTTCATCGTACGGATTGAGGATGCCTAGGCTCAGAACCTTTTTTACAAATAGGACAAGTTCCTTTTCTTAAACCTGCTTCTTTTCCATCAAAAATGGCTTTTCCATGTCCGGATAATATGAAGTTCATATTCTTGCTTGTTTCATGCGTATTCTGGTCAATAGAATCGCCGATATGAATAACACAGGAAATGTTCCCTTGTTCATCCCTATCCATTTTTGCGGTCATCATCCCTGTTTCGTTATTCATGCCCTGACGGGTAATGTCTTTCCTCGCATTAAAATCGAAATACCCTATTTTCTCTCCGGATTTCAATTTATTTCCAGAATCCAGCTTAGCGAAAACAGCGGCGTTTACCAAATCATTTCCGAGATAAACAAGACCAGCGGCAGGGTGAACAGACTGAGAAGTGTGGAAAGACTGACAATCTGTGCGCCTAATGTAATATCCTGATCAAACATCTGGGCAAAAACCGGAGCCAGCACTGCGGAGGGAGCCGCGGCAGAAATGAGAATGACCGTGCGGATCGTGGCATAGGATTCAGGAATGAAGCAAAACGCTGCCAATAAAAGCGCGGGGATCAACGCCAGGCGGGCAAAGCTGACGCGATAGGCCGTTTTGTTTTTGAACATGTGGACGAGCGGACTTTTTGCCAGATATGCTCCTAACACCAACATGGCCAACGGCGTGTTCAGGGATCCCAGCGACTCTATGGCTTCCATAAAAGGCGGCGACGGTTTCACTGTCAGGAAAATGACGACGCCCAGGATCATGGCCCAGATGCAGGGGTTCGTCACGATTTTTCTGATCGTGATGTTTTCTTTCTTTCCCGACATCACAACAACGCCATACGTCCAGGCGTACAAATAGAAGCAGACGATAAACGGGGCGAGATAGAATACCGCTTCAATCCCCAATAAGCCGGTGACTAACGGAATCCCCAGAAAACCGGCGTTGGAAAACACCAGCGAGAATTTTTCAACCCGTTCCTCTGGCTTGAAAAGAAGCTGAGCGATGAGGATGTTGGCGGCGTATACCGCGAGACTTAACAGGAAAGCGAACATTAATCCTTGTAATTTCTCTGCTGAATATTCCTGATTGAAAGAAGTCACAATCGTGCAGGGAGTAGCGACCATTAAGAGAATATTGGATAACCGGGCGGTCGTGTCGTCGTTGATCGTTTTCTTTCGATACAACTGATAGCCGACGGCCATCATCAGGAACATTTTAATGATTTGATTGAGGATTGTAATCGCTGATTCCATGGTAGCCTCCCTGTGCTGAATTTTCACTAAGGACATTATACAGGGTTTCACAGGGAATAGGAAATGAAGTCAGAAAATTGCGGCAACTGAAAGATGCAGAGTAATCGGTCTGCGGACTCGCCGGGTCAAACAGGATGAGAAAGTTTCGTCTGTTCTTGGAAGGTTCAATAATCTAATCTGAAAAAGGAATTCCGCCTGGGGAATTCCCGGATCTTTGTTTGAGCACACCGTTACGGCTTTAACGTGTAATTGTTGCGGCCGTTTTTCTTGGACATATAGAGGGCGGAGTCCGCTTTCTGATATAACGATTCAAAATCCTGTGCTTCCCGCGCCGTCAGCGCAACGCCGATGCTGGCGCTGACATCCCAGCTGTTTCCCAAAGCCATGTGCGTATAGTACAGCGCTTTTAACAACCGCTGAGCTCTGTTCTTTACCCAGGCGATATCCGGCGCCGGAATGAAGACCGCGAATTCATCGCCGCCGATCCGGCCGATGATATCCTGTTCGCGGAACTGAGCGCGCAGCACGGCCGCAAATTTTTCTATCACCGAATCACCGAAGGCATGACCATACAGATCATTTGCCTGCTTGAACGTATCAATATCCAGAATGAAGAAAGCGTACAGCTGATCCGGTTTCTCTTTCAATAAATGTTCGATGTGCCGCCGGGTGGCTGTCTTTGTCAGCAGGCCGGTCATTTCATCCAGCTGCGCCAGTTCCTGCAGCCGGTTCTCCTGCCGTTTTTCAGCGTCGATGTTTTGCCGGTAGGTCAGCATGTGCAGCGAACCGTCGCTCTTCTGTGCAATGATCCGGGCAGTGATCCGCATCCAGAAATAATCGCCGCCGGTGGACATCAAGAATTCATATTTTAACGTGTCCTGCCCTGCTTCATACGCCTTGATGACATTTTCCGGCTTAAAGGTGTCGATATAACCCTGCCGGTATTCCTCTTTGATCTGTTTTTCCGCTACAATTTTTAATGCTTCGTCATACGGCGTGTTGGCTTCTGCGCCCAGACTCATGAAATATTGAACCGTCGCTTCATTCGCCGGCCGGTTGCGTGTAATGTCCAGTTCATAAATGTCGTCGAATAACTCCTCGGTCGCCTTTTTGAAGATGGATCGTTTTTCCTGCTCCATGGATTGCGTCAGCGCGACGATCTGGCGGTTAAAGCTGCGGATGACGCGGGTGATGACGATCAGGATGAAGATGATGATCATCAGGATGATCAAAGCCGAGCGCAGCATCTCCTGCCTAAGCTCAGCCAGAAACTTGCCGGTATCCTGCCGGACGACCAGATGCCAGTCCAGCTCGGGAATATAACGGGTGATCAGGTAATCTTCACCGGAACGCCGTCCATCCTGCGCGGTCCAGAAGCTGTCGGCGGCTTCGCCTTTATTCCAGATCAATAACGATTGCCGGATATCCTGCGGATAATCGAAAAGTGAAAAGAAATTGACCTTTTCATAGCCGGTATAATGCGATGCGATCTCGATCATGCCGTTTTGATCAACCAGATAGGCTTCAACATTGTACTGATTTTCATATTCCTGAATCAGCGCCTGCAGCGAATCAATCTGCAAGCCGACGCCGACCGTGCCCAAAAGCGTGCCGTCATCCTCCTGGATGCTGCAATTAATGAAGACCGTAATCTTATTATTCGCTCCGGCGACTTCATCGTTATCCACATTGATCCAGTAATCCTGATATAAACTTAAGGAATCATAATACCAGTCATTTTCCGGATTTTCCGGCTCCAGCGTCCGATCCAAACCCTCAAAATTGTAATAGCGATGGGTCGCAGATGAAACGAGAAAAACGGAATCGTAGTTGTATTTTATCCGATAGCTGTTGAGATACTCGCGCAGTGTCTCAATATACTCGGAACTGTCCAGATTTTCCTGTTCCTGCAAGAGCGTTGTGCGAAGCAGGCTGTCGTTGGCCATGGTCAGCGAGATGTTGACCGGTTTGGTAAACAGTGTTGTGAGCTGGTAATAGATTCCTTCGGAGGTAAGACTGGAAACCTGTTCAATGTTATCCAGCGAAACGGTGTAATTCATCTGATAACTCAGGAAGGCCGTTATTAAAAAGCCGATCACGATGATCAGGCACACCAGCAAGTTTGTGCGGATCAGAATATTTTTCTTCATCGAAGTCACCCCTTATTCAGAGAAAAAGCAAATCCCCCTTTGCTTTCTTCTGCTCTGGTATGTTCAAAAAAACGTCTGAGGGTCGCAACCGGGAGGCAGGCCGCAGCCAGAGGATTGAATTCTATTTTTATTGTATGGGGAATCGTTGGGGAATACAAATCTTTTTTCCAACATTGGCTCTTTGCCGACCAAACTTAATTCTGGATCAGAAGCGTGTGAAAGAGAAAAAAACGGCTGGAAATGTTGCCGGTCTGCCGGCGGATTCGGTTTTACGCGGCGAGGCAGTGAGGAAAAGGCGCAGAGAACATGAAATTTTGTCAGGAGCGAAAATTGTCCCGCGTTGCCTCTGTCGGGATGCTATAATCGGAATAACAAAATCCGCAGCCGGTTCTGGCCAGCCCTGCCGGCATTGGATAAGTTTATCTTCAGGGAGGAAAAATATGACACGAAAAGTAATCTGGGACAGCGCGCCTGTTCCGCGGTTTCATCAACAACGCCAGCCGGTCTTCTTGAGCGATCAGACGATGCGGGAGCGGCGGGATAAAATTCTGGCCCGGATGGCAGAGCATCAGCTTGACTGTCTGGCGGTTTACTGTGATCTGGAACATGGTTCCAACTTTGAGTATTTAACCGGTTTTCTGACCCGCTTTGAGGAGTCGATGCTGCTGCTGTTCAAGACTGGCCAAGCGGTCTTGCTGCTGGGAAATGAAAATACGAAAATGGTCAACTATTCGCGGATTCCGGCGACGATGCTGCATGTTCCGTTTTTCTCACTGCCGAATCAGCCGATGACGGATGACGGCCGTCTGTGCGATTTTTTCACGCAGGCCGGGATTGAATCCGGCATGAAGGTCGGCGTGGCCGGCTGGAAGCTGTTCACCAGCCAGACAGAGGAAAACAGCACGCTGTTTGACGTGCCATCGTTCATCGTCGAGGCTTTGCGTCAGGCCGGGGGCCGGCTGATCAACGCCACGGGGTTGTTTATTGATCCGCGTAACGGCGCGCGGATCACGAACAACGCCAACGAACTGATCCATTATGAATACGGTGCTTCGCTGGCTTCCGACTGTGTGCTGAGGGCGATGGAAGCATTAGCCCCGGGAAAGACCGAGCTGGAAATCGGCTCGCTGATGAACGCCGAAGGACAGCGCCCGAGCGTCGTAACGATCTTTTCCACCGGCGACCGCTTTGAAAAAGCAAATCTGTATCCCCGCGGCAAAGCGATCCAACTTGGCGATAAGCTGTCGTTAACGACCGGGTACAAGGGCGGACTGACCAGCCGGGCCGGCTATGCCGTCAGCGATCCGTCGCAGCTGCCGGAAGGCGCGCAGGATTATCTGGAAAAGCTGGCCATGCCCTATTATGCCGCCGTCGCGGAATGGCTGGAAACGCTGAAGGTCGGCCTTTTGGGCGGCGAGCTGTACGAGTGTATCGAAAGGGTATTGCCTAAGGCGCAGTATCACTGGTCGCTGAATCCGGGACATTTGAGCGCGGATGAGGAATGGCTCTGTTCGCCGATCACCCCGGGGTCCACGATTCCGTTAGTCAGCGGGATGCTTTTCCAGATCGACATCATTCCGTCGCTGCAAGGCTATGGGGGAACCGGAGCGGAAAGCACCGTGGCTTTGGCGGATGAGGCTTTGCGCCGTCAGATCGAGAAAGAAGATCCGATTTTGTGGGATACAATCCGCCAACGCCGGGCTTATATTCAAAAGGAGCTGGGCATTATCTTACATGAAGACGTGCTGCCGATGTGCGATACCGTGGCGTACTACCGGCCGCTGATGCTTAACCGTCAAAAGGTTCTGAAAATAAAGCGCTGAGCTTTCCGTTCTTTCTTTTATGGAAAAAAGTTGAGGGTCAATTTCTGACCCCCTTTCTTTTTTCAGGATGCGTATACTTGGGGTAAATAAACGAAGAAAGGGGTTCACCACATGAAAGTATTAATTGGCGGCTTTGTCGCCGAATCCAACGCCCGCGTGAAAAAACCGTGCGCGCTGCAGGATTTTATGATGAAAACCGGCGATGACGTCGTCGACGCGCTGTATGTCCGCGATTTGTTTGAGGAAGCCGGAATCGAAGTCATTCCGACGATTTACGCAGACGGTCGGGCTGGGGGCCGCGTCACCCGGGAAGCGTTCGACTTCATTCTTGAACAATTCCTGAACGGCGTGCGCGAACACATCGACGAGATTGACGGGATGTTTTTCTTCCTGCATGGCGCTAGCAATGTCCTCGGATTGGAAGGGGGCAGCGGCGAGCATACGATCATCCGCGAAATCCGCAAGCTTGTCGGACCTTACCTGCCGATCGCAATGGTCATGGATCCGCACGGCAATCTGTCGCAGGAACAGGCCGACAACTGCCAGATTATCCGCACTTTCCGGCATTCGCCGCATACCGACCGGCCGGATTGTCACCGGCTGGTAGCGAAGCTGTTTATCGACTTACTGAACAACCGCCGCGATATTCATCCGGTGTACCGCAAGGTTCCGATTTTAGTCGGCGGGGAGCGCAGTGTTTCACTGGATGAGCCGATGGTTTCCATCAACAAGCTGCTCGATGAAATAGAGGCCGATCCGCGGATTCTGTGCTGTTCCTATCATATCGGCTATGTGCGCCATGACAACGCCAAATGCGGCGCCAGCGTCATCGTCGTTCCGCAGACAGAGAACGATCGGGCGTATGCGGAAGAAAAAGCCGATCAGATCGCGGCCTTTGCCTGGAGCAAGCGCCGGGAGTTCCATTTCACCGGCAACGCGCTGGAGCCGGAAGACGCCTTCCAACAGGCGGTTGACTATCCTCAATCCCCGGTCGTCATCACCGATTCCGGAGATAACTGCACCGCCGGCGGTCCGGGCTGCAACACAACGATATTAAAGCAATGCCTGGCCGCCGAAGATCTGCATGGCAAGCGGATTGTGTTCGCCTGCATCGCGGACGCGGAAACCGCCCTGGCTTTGAAAGACAAACAGCCGGGTACCCATGTCAGCGTCGAGCTGGGCGCGAATCTGGATGAATTGTCGGCGAAGGTGCATCTGGAAGGCACCGTCAAAGCCACCGGCGAGCTGCATCACCACTATGGCGAAACGCTGTCCGTCGGCACCTGCACGACGATCACGCTGGACGGCACGGCGATCGACGTGATCATCGCGGAAAAAGCCGTTTCTTTCGCGGAAGATCAACAATATACCGCGGCCGGTCTGAATCTGTTTGATTATGATCTGATCATCGTCAAGCAGGGTTACATTTACCCGCGCTTAAAGGAACTGGCGAAGTTCAGCGTGATGTCGCTGACCGACGGTGCGACGAACCAGTGCACGGAAAAGATCCAGTACCGCACGATTCTGCGCCCGATGTATCCGATCGACAACATTTAGACCTTGCCATGTGATCCAAAGCCCTGAGTGCGCTGACTTTCATCTGACAAAAAATTCCACTGATCCTGCTTTCTGTCTGTATCTGAGGCGAAAAGCAGGCTCTATTGACTCCCTTTTACGGACTGCGGTGTGATCGCCGCGGTTCTTTTTTTGCTGTTATCCCGCTTCGCTGGCCGCAAAGCTCATCCCCGCCTTCTGCTTTTTCGCTTTTTTCCTTTTATTTCTTCTTTTTCCGGGTTGACAACGATAAAAATACTGCCGTACATTCAAGGGTGCAGAAACCTGTTTTCCCCGGCCTTTTTCCAATTTGACTGTAAGCGCTTGATCTCCTTTAACAAAAGCGGATTTCCGGGCATAGATTCAGGGTCGATTTCTGAACCCCAAAACGATGGAAGCGCATGCTAAGATGAAGGCGACAACAGTGGTAAACAGGATTCAATAGAACAGAGAGGAACCTAGGTATGAAGATCAATCGGCTCAGTTTGCTGAACTCCTTGTTTAACGTGCTGAATGAAAACAATCAGGGAGATCCCTATTTCATTCTCGCTGAATATTTTCTCGAGCACTATCATGAATTGTCGAGGCTCAATATTTATGACGTGGCCGCCGACTGTTTTGTGTCCCGTTCCAGTATCCGCCGGTTCTGTCAGGCGATCGGGTATGAGAACTTCGTCGCGTTTAAAGATGAATTCGCCCAGTACGACGATCAGCGGGCAAGCTTTCAGAAGCATGCCGGACGGGAGAACTACCGCGAAACCCTGACGCAGGAAATTAACGCGATGATCGCCGAGCTGGATCAGCGCATGAACACGGCGGAAGTCGAGCGGCTGGCCGAACGGATTCACGACGCCCGCGAGGTCGTCTTTCTGACCTCCAGTGTCGGCGCGACCTCGGTCGCTCAGTTCCAGCATTCGATGATCTTTCAGAACAAGGTCATCCGGATGGTTTCCGATATGTATGAGAATATTGATTTCGTAAAGCATTTGCAGAAAGAGGATCTGCTTCTGGTGATTTCCGGATCCGGACTGTTCGCCGCCGCTTCGCGCGATTACCTGCGGGACAATCCGGCGTATAAAATCCTCTTTACGCTCAACCGCAGCCATGACTTCGACGACGTCTATGATACGATCTATCATCTGAGCGCCGCCGACCGGTCGCAGGAAGCGAAATCCGTCTATTATACCTATGGAACGATCTATGTGCTGGATGTGCTGTACAGCGTCTACGTCAGAAAATATGGAGACTCTCAATAAGCGCCGCCAATCCGCATTGCGGAAGGGGCAAAGGAGAGAAAACAATGGACTACGGACGAGATCCAATTTTTCCGGAGGGCTTTCTGTGGGGAGCGTCCTCTGCGGCCTGGCAGGTTGAAGGCGGGGTCGCCGAAGGCGGCCGCACACCGGCCATCATCGACCTCAACAGTAAGACGAAAAAACCTTATGCTGACAATTCAATCGCCGCCGATCATTACCACCACTGGAAAGAAGACGTACAGCTGATGGCGGAGTGCGGCTTCACCTCTTACCGCTTTTCGCTTGCCTGGCCGCGGATCATTCCCGCTTCCGAAGGCAAGGTCAATCCGGAAGGTATTCAATTTTACAACGATTTGATCGACGAGCTGCTCGCGCACAACATCACGCCGATCGTCACCCTGTACCACTACGACATGCCGGTATGGGTGGACGAGCTGGGCGGCTGGCGCGACCGGCGGGTGATTGAGCTGTTCGACCACTACGTCCGCGTCTGCTTCGAGGCGTTCGGCGACCGCGTTAAATACTGGCTGTCGATCAACGAACAGAACATGCAGATCGTCTACGGCAAGTGGCTGGGGCTGGACAAGGGCTGCGCCGATTGGGAAAAAGACAAGTGGCGGATTAACCACATCATGAACCTGTGCCATGCCAAGGCTGTGATCGCCTGCCATGAATTAGTCGAGGGCGGCAAGATCGGGCCGGTGCCGGGCTATGTCCCGATCTACCCGGAAAGCTGCAAGCCGCTGGATCAGATCGCAGCGATGAACGCCGAAGAACTGACGGAAAAAATCTGGAACGACTTGTATGCGTTCCGCGAATACAGCGGATTTGTCAAACAGTATTGGAAGCTGCACGACATCGATCCGGATATCCGGCCGGGGGATATGGAACTGATCGGTCAGGCGAAAATTGATTACTTCGCCCTCAACTGTTACCGTTCCAACGTCGCGAAGCATTGCCCGAAGGAGGAAAGCTACCTGGAGCTGGCGCTGAATAAAGAAGGTAAAAAAGGTCAGTTCGTCTATCCGAAATTTCCGGGTGAATATGCTCTGGCGCCGAACCCTTACGTTGAAACGACGGACTGGGATTGGGAAATCGACCCGGTTGCGATGCGGTATATGCTAAGGTATGTCTGGGATCATTACCGCCTGCCGATGATGATCACGGAAAACGGACTGGGCGCGCACGAACAGGTCGGCCCGGACGGCCAGGTGCACGATGCGAACCGGATCGCCTTCCTGCGCGATCAGATCTATCAGGTCGGTCTGGCGATTGAAGACGGGTGCGAGGTGATCGGCTATAATCCCTGGTCGTTTACCGATCTGTTAAGCACCGGCAACGGAATGGCGAAGCGCTATGGTCTGGTTTATATCAACACGACAGACGAGGAAACGCTGGATCTGCGCCGCATTCCGAAGGATTCCTTCTATTGGTATTCCCGTCTGATCCGCTCCAACGGCCGCGATTGGGGAAGGCCGGCAACAAAAGAAACAAACAGAAACGAGGAGAAGAACGCATGAAGGGCAACGCTCAGGAAAAGAAAATGATCGACGAGATCGTCCGGCTGGTCGGCGGGACGGAAAATATCAACACGGCGATGCATTGTTCCACCCGCATCCGCTTTACGCTCAAAGAGGAAAAGAAAGCCGACGTGAACGCCTTGGAAAACGTCGAGGGTGTTTTGGGGGCACAGTGGAAAGCAGGACAGCTGCAGGTCATCATCGGCCAGAAAGTCGGCCGCATCTATGAAATGATGATCGAACAATATCCGATGACCTCAGGTGGCGAGGTACCAGATGATTTCGGGGAAAAGAACGAAGATAAGAAGAAATTCAGCTTCAGCGCGATCCTGGATTTCCTGGCCGGCTGCCTGGCGCCATGTCTGCCGTGCATTCTGGGCGGCGGCTTGTTAAAGGGCTTCATCTCGCTGTTCGTGATGATGAAGGTATTGACCTCCGGCAGCGATATGCATACGTTCTTAAGCATTATATCGGACGTTCCATTCTACTTCCTGCCGTTCTTGCTGGCCAATTCCAGCGCGAAGAAGTTCAACACGGATGCGTTCATGGCGATGGCGGTCGCGGGCATGTTGATGTATCCGACGGTAATCAACAATGCCGGCACGGCGATCCATTTGCTTGGATTCCCGGTGACCTACGCGAAATATTCCGGATCTGTCATTCCGATTATCCTGTCGGTCTGGGTGCTGAAATATGTCTACAAGGGCGTCAACAAGGTCATTCCGGATTTCTTGCGGATGTTGTTCGCACCGATCTGCGTGTTTATCATCATGGGCTTTGTCGCCCTGGGCATCACCGGGCCGATCGGCTACTACCTGTCCAGCTATGTCGCAATGGCGGTCAACTGGCTGTTTGACTTCTCACCGATCGTCGCGGGCTTCATCGTCGGTTTTACGCGTCAGTTCATCGTCTTCACCGGCATGCATCTGTCCCTGACGGCGATCATCCTGTCCAACCTGGAAGTGTATGGCCGGGATCCGCTGATCGCGATCTACGGGATTTCCGCACTGGCAGTTGCGGGTGCAGCTTTTGGAGCTTTCCTCCGGCTGAAGAATAAAAACAACAAGGAAATTGCGCTGTCAGCGGGGATCTCCGCTATCTTAGGCATCACGGAGCCAGGCCTGTACGGCGTGCTGGTCCGCTTCAAGTGGCCGTTTATGGCGGCTTCCATCGCCAGCGGCGTCGGCGGAGCGTTGAGCGCCATCTTAGGCGG
The DNA here is from genome assembly GCF_015552275.1 of Holdemania sp. 1001302B_160321_E10. Taxonomy (NCBI): domain Bacteria; kingdom Bacillati; phylum Bacillota; class Erysipelotrichia; order Erysipelotrichales; family Erysipelotrichaceae; genus Holdemania; species Holdemania sp. 1001302B_160321_E10. The sequence goes on from NZ_JADNEM010000001.1 coordinate 11,835, forward strand.
CTATGGTTATGTCGTTTCCACTCCGTCAGTGATTTCCTTAGCGATCTTCGGCGATACGATGCTGGTCGTGGCGTTATGCTACGCGGTGGCGTTTGTGATCGCGCTGGTGCTGACGTATATCAAACCGTTTGACGAGAATGTGGAAAAGAACGAGCGGGCGATTCAGGCCGAGAAGAAGGCCGTCTTAAAGATCAAGTCGGAACCGACGGCGGTGGTCGCTCCGGTGGACGGCGAACTGATTGCCTTGAGCCAGGTCGACGATAAGACCTTTGCCAGCGGGGTTGTCGGCGAAGGCATGGCTGTGATTCCTGCCGATGGGAAGTTAACGGCTCCGGTCAGCGGCACGGTGGCGATGGTCTTCCCCACGCAGCACGCAATCGGCTTTACAACCGATAACGGCGAGGAGATCTTAATGCACATCGGGTTGGACACCGTTAGTATGAAGGGCGAAGGCTTTGCGATCCATGTAAAAGAAGGTCAGCACGTCGCCGTGGGCGAAGTGATCGGCAGCTTTGATCCGGAGCTTGTCAAAGCCCGGGGACTGGATCCGGTCGTTCTCGTCATCGCGACGAAGAAGGATGGCGTGCTTGCGTGCAAGGCTTTGGGCGAGGTCAAAGCCGGAAGCAACATCTATACGATCGGCTGATTCCTTTGAATCAAATATCCAATTCTTAACATGTCAAGGGCGAAAAAGGAACCGCAGAGGCGCGTTCCTCGTTTGCCTTGCCCGGCATCATTCACAATTAAAGGAGGCGCTTGGATGAAAGCGGCATATACGCGGGAAATCATCAACCCGACTCTTCCCTGCAAAATGGAAGGCTACAACGAAGCACGGTTTTGCTTCAACCAGACGGCGCAGCAGAAACAGGTCAGCGGTGAAGGGCTGCGGACGGCCTGCGGTCTGCGCGACGATCTGCTTCTGGATACGCTGATTTTACAAGCCGGCGAAACGATGGTGTTTTTTACGCTGGATATCGCGATTGCCGAGCAGCAGTTTACCGACGCCTGCCGCAAGGCGGTCAGCGAAGCCTGCGGCTTGGACGTGTCGCATATCTGCGTCAGCTGTTCGCATACCCATAACAGTCCGGTGGTGTCCCATGGCATGAACAAAGAACTGGATCCGGATCTGGAGTATTGGGAGCTGATTCAGGATAAAATGATCTTTTCCGCGAAATGGGCGCTGCGGCATCTGCGCGAGGCACAGGCGACGCTCGATCAGGTTACGATCAACGGCTTTTATAACAACCGCAACCGGCCCGGCGAGGAATACAACGACCGCTGCGAGATCCTGACGCTGCGGACTGTGGACGGCCTGCCGCTGGTGCAGCTGCTGAACCTGGCGTGTCATCCGACGATTCTGGGCGCGCAGAACCTGTATATCACCGCTGATTTCTTCGGCGTGCTCCGCCGCAGCGTGCAGGGAGCGACAGGCATGCCGGTCATGATTTTCAACGGTGAAGCCGGCGACGTCAGTCCGCGGTTGATGAAAAAGGGTGTGGATTGGAATGAATGTCTTCGCTATGGCGAAGGCATTGCGGCCCAGCTCATCGACCCCAAGCATCCTCATCCGCTGACCGTGGAGAAAATGGACGTCCGGTCAGTGAAGATGACGATCGACTACAATCCGCAGACCAACGAATACCTGCTGGAAAAACAGCGGGAACTCAAGGCGGAGCTGGAAACGCTCGATCCGGACAGCGACCGGGCGCACCGGATTACCGCGTGCTATCTGCGCGATGTCGAGGACAAGCTGGCGCAGACGCATTTGCATTACGAGCCGGAATGTCTGATTGTGGATTTCGGCAGCTTCCGAATCGTGACGGTGCCGTGCGAAATCGACACGGTGCTGGGCAAACGGATCCGCGAATACGATGGCAAACCGACGCTTTTGTGCGCGTATGCCAACGGCTTTCATTACTATGCCGTCAACAAGCAGGAATATGGGATTGTGTTTGAATCGTTCAACACGTATTTCCCATACGGCGCAGCCGACGAGATGGTCGATCTGATTCTGACTCAGCTTCAAGCGTAAATTGGAAAAAAATAAAATTTTGAAAGTGGCGCGCAGTCGTCATTTTCTTCTGGAACGAAAGGGGGCATCACGGCGATGATCAAGCTGATTGCGACGGATCTGGACGGGACGCTGTGCAACGCGAATCATTGTCTGGATCAGACGATTGCGGAGTATATAAAGAAGCTGTCGGCGCGTCGGATCGAATGGGTGCTGGCGAGCGGCCGGGCGATGGAAATTGTCGAACCGTTGTTTGCGAAGTACGCCTTCCGCTGTCCGGTGATCGCCTTAAACGGCGCGCTGATTTACGACCGTGAGGGAAAGCTGACGCAGCGCTGGCCGATGAAGACCCAACAGGCGCAGGACATGCTTCACGAAATTCAAAAGCGGGGAGTTCTGGCTGTTGCGTCGATGGAAAAGGGAAATTGGTGCAGCGATCCGCAAGCCTATCGGCAGCGGATGGAAACGTTAGTCAGGCGGATGCCGGATCCGGCGCTGTTCGCGCAGGAACATGGCTTTCTGAGTCTGACGGACACGCCGCTGGAACAGCTGGGCGCTTGTTATAAAATTGAAATTTATGATTCCCGGCCGGCGTTGGCGGATTGGGCGCGGGCTGCGGCAGACTTCAAGGTCAGCGTCGTTCACGGGGATGTGATTGAAATGACGGACAGCGCCGTTTCCAAAGCGGCGGCGCTGCGGCAGCTTTGCGAATCGCGGCGCCTGGCGAACGAGGAAGTGCTGTGCTTCGGCGACAGCGAGAATGATTTGGAAATGCTGCAGGAATTCCGCTACGGACACATCATGCGCAACGCAGAGGAACCGCTGTTGGCGCAGGTCAATCACATCGCGCCGGCGAATACGGCCTATGGCGTGCTGCGGGTGATTGAAAATTACACCGGGATTCCCATCGGAAAGGAACAAGCATGAAAACAAAGACTTTAAAAGGCTTACAGCTGATTGAAATGGTACTGGGCGTAGCGATCACGGCGCTGGGCCTGTCGTTTATGATGAAGTCCGGACTGGGCCAGACGGCTGTTGTGGCATTCACGCAGAATCTGGCGTTTCTGACCCGGCTGAAAAGCGGTACGTTGATCATTATCTTTAACTGCAGCTGCGTCCTGATTCAGATTTTAATTCAACGGCGGCAGTTTCCCAAGCTGCAGCTGCTGCAGGTGCTGGTCGCCTGGCTGCAGGGACAGATCGTCAACGTGTTCTGTTATGATCTGCCGGGCTTCTCAACCTGGATTCCGGGCAGCTACGGCGTCCAGTGGCTGGCGATGATTGCCGGGATTCTGTTGGCGTCGTACGGCGTGGCGGTGATGATGACGGCGGATTTAATCCGGCATCCGTTTGAACAGCTGGTCATGGTGCTGTCCCAGCGGTGGGCCATCCCGTTCAGTGTTCTGCGCAGCCGGGCGGATATGCTTTTCATCGGACTCAGCCTGGTTTTGATCGTAATTTTCCATCTGGAATTGACGACCTTACGTGAGGGGACCTGGGTCTCGATGTTGTTACTGGGCCGGTCGATGGCGTTCACGTTTCCGGCAGCCCGGAAATGTTCCGGCTATTGCCAGCTGAAAGAACGCGTCACGGCGTCGGTTTCTCTGGATTAACCGGTTATCCGCAGAAGACATGACCAATCTTACGAATAAGCTTCACCTGTCGATCAGGTCTGCGAGCCCTTGTGCCTGCGGATCTGATTTTTTGTTTAACTGACAGTTAAAAAAATTAACAAAAACCTTCTTTCCATTCAGTTGTACAAGCGTTGGGCAGCTGTTAAGATAAACTTGGAAAAAGCTTTTTCTTAACGATCCGCAAACGACATGAAAGGAGATTCATGATGAAGATGAACGAAGTGATCCGCCAGCGCCGCAAGGAGCTGGGGCTGACGCAGGACCGCGTCGCCGAACTGCTGGGGGTTTCCGCCCCGGCTGTCAACAAATGGGAAAACGGCAACAGCTATCCCGACATCACGCTTTTGCCGCCGTTAGCCCGGTTGTTAAAAACAGATTTGAACACATTGCTTTCCTTTCAAGACGAGCTGACAGACTTGGAAGTTGCCAACCTGATGAACGAAGTCGCGGAGCAGGTGAAAAACGGCGATCTGGAAGCCGCCTTTGAAATGGCGCGGGACAGGATCCGGGAATATCCTAACTGCATGACGCTGATCTACGGCATGGCGACGATGATTAAAGGCTCCGTTACGATGACCCGGCCGGAAGACGCCTCGCGGTATAAGGCGCAGGCTGACGATTGGCTGCGGTTATGTGCAAAGGGGGAAAACCGGCATGTCCGGGAATCTGCGATCGTGATGTTGTTTTCCGACGCTCTGGAGCGGAAAGCGCTGGACGAAGCCCGGACACTGCTCGATCAGCTGCCCGAACCGCTGGCCGTGGATAAGCAGCAGCTGAAAATCAACCTGCATCTTGCCAGCGGCGAGGAAGAAAAGGCAATGGATCTCATGGAACGCCAGCTGTTAAAGACCGCGAACAACCTGATTACACAGCTGAGTAATTTAATGGATCTCAGCTGGAAGCAGGGGCAGGGCGAGCGGGCTGAGCGCTATGGCGAGCTGTCGCGCCAAACCGCGGAACAGTTTGATCTGATGCCTTACGATCACGCGATCGCTGATTTCCTGCTGGCATTACAAAAGAAGGAGGCGAAGCCGTGTCTGGACGCTCTGCAGCGCATGCTGGAAGCGCTCAAACAGCCGTGGGATCCGTCGATTTCCCCGCTCTATCCGCATATTAAAAACACCAATGACGTGGGCACGTTCAACACCATTTTAATAAGCTCGCTGCTCAAAGAACTGCAGCGGGATGAGAAGCTGGCTTTCTTGCGGGAAGATCCGGCGTATGCGGAATTTGTTTCCCGCTATTTAACCCCGGATGATCCGGCCTGAGTGCTCTGTAAAAAAGCATGAATATCAGCGGTCTGCTTGAAAAAGGCCATTTCAGATTGCCATGGCGCCCTGCAGCTTTGACAATCTCGGCGGATTGTTTCAGATTTCGACAGATTTCCGCGGCTGTCTATTCCTTTGGAAAGAAAAAGGATTAAGATGTAGGTGTAATCAGAACATGGGTCTGATGCAAAAAAAGGGAGTGGACATGATGAAGAATTCAATGACTCGGATTTTGTGGTTTATCGCAGGGATTCTGTTGATCCTTTCCGGCTGTACGCTGTTGTTTAATCCCGATGCGTCGCTGATCTCCATGGCTGGCATGATCGGGTTTGTCATCCTGCTGAGCGGTATTTTCGACCTGACGATTTATTTTGTATTTCATAATCTGATGCTGGGTTCCGGCTGGCAGCTGCTGGACGGAATTCTCGGCGTATTGGTCGGCTTTATGTTTCTGGGCAACAGCGTGCTGGTCGCGTCGGTGCTGCCGTATATCTTCGGTATGTGGATCATGTTCTCCGGCCTGTCCAAGCTGGTCGGCGGCTTTGATCTGAAAAAGCTGAACTTTGACGGCTGGGGCTGGCTGGTTTTGATCGGCGCGGCGATGACGATTCTGGGCTTGCTGACGTTCTTCAAGCCGATGATCGGCACGGTGGCTCTGTCGGCCCTCTTCGCGATTGCTCTGATCGTCGAAGGCGCGCATGCCTTATTACGCGGGATTTATTACCAACGCTTCTGGCTGTAACTTTCGAAGATCAGCACAGAAAAATCAAAACGGGAACGCCGCACAGGGAAAATGAACACCCCGATACCGGCACTCCCGTTTTTTTTTGATCTGGCTTTTACGCAGAAAGAAAAATCCATATAAATGAAGAAAATCTCCGAACCCAAAGGCCCCGGAGAATTTATTGTTCTGCCTGCTGTGCAGAGGCAGGCCAACTGTGCTTTTGAAGATATCCCGCAGATTGGCGAGTTTGTCTGCCGCGTCCTGATTGTTGATATCATATCAAAAAAAATTGATCTGAAGATTGACAAATTCAGTGTTTGACTGTATGATCAAAATACATCAAAAAAATTTGATATGAGGAGGGAAACGATGGAGGAATATTCCAGCGACACCAAAATCTTTAAAGCGTTTTGCGATGCAAACCGGCTGAAAATTCTGGAGCTGCTCAAAGATGGCGAAAAATGCGCCTGCCGGCTGATCGAGATTCTGGATATCCGCCAGTCAGCGTTATCCTATCATATGAAGATTCTGTGTGATTCGGGCATTGTCGTCAGCCGTCAGGATGGAAAATGGACGCATTACCGGCTAAACGAGGAAGGCATTGAACACGCTGTGCGTAGACTGTCTTTCCTGACAGGCCGAAAAACAGACGAAATGTAGAAGTCATCGGCGGATGACTTTTAAAAAATTTCAACATATCAAAATATTTTGATCTGAAAGAGGAAGGAAGTGCAAAATGGAGTTCTTACAAAATCTTTTGTCGCTGATTCAGGATCAGATTCTGGGAATGCGGTGCTGAATCAGGGGATTGGCTTGCTTTTGGAAAAATTGGGTTTGGATGTGACCTCAAGATGGGGCGGGAGCGTTCACTTCTTTCTGTATGACGTGATTAAAATCACGGTGCTGCTGTGCCTGCTGATCTTGTTGATTTCTTATATTCAAAGCTATTTCCCGCCGGAGCGCAGCCGGAAAATCCTGACGCGCTTTCATGGCGTCGGAGCGAATCTGATCGCCGCGCTGCTGGGCACGGTGACGCCGTTTTGTTCCTGTTCGTCGATTCCGCTTTTTATTGGCTTTACCAGCGCGGGGCTGCCGTTAGGCGTGACGTTTTCATTTCTGATTTCATCGCCGATGGTGGATTTGGGAAGTCTGGTTTTATTAATGAGTATCTTCGGTGCGAAGATTGCGGTGCTGTATGTAATCATTGGTTTAGTGATCGCAGTTGCGGGCGGAACCTTGATTGAAAAGCTGCAGCTTGAGGATCAGGTCGAGGACTTCATCCGTTCAGCCCGGACCGGGGCTGTGGAGGATGTCGTCATGACTCGGAAAGACCGGCTGACTTATGCCCGCCAACAGGTTCAGGAAACATTAAGCAAGGTGTTTCCTTATATTCTGGTCGGCGTCGGCGTCGGCGCGGTGATTCATAACTGGATTCCGGAAGTGTGGATCGAAGCGCTGCTGGGCAGTAAGAATCCGCTGGGCGTCGTGTTGGCGACCTTAGTCGGAGTTCCGATGTACGCCGATATCTTCGGCACGATTCCGGTTGCGGAAGCACTGTTGGCCAAAGGGGCGCAGCTGGGAACGATTCTGGCGTTTATGATGGCGGTGACGACGTTAAGCCTGCCGTCGATGATCATGCTGAAAAAAGCTGTGAAACCGAAATTGCTGGCGGTGTTCATTGCCGTCTGCACGATTGGAATTATTCTGGTCGGTTATCTGTTCAACGGCTTTCAGGGATTTTTAATCTAAGGAGGAAAAAGCAATGCGGATTTTTGGAAAACAAACGACCGGGAAGGCTTGCGGCTGTCAAACACCTTCCATCAAAGCGGCAGCGGTGAATTCGAACGAAGAGGAGGCCGGGATTAAAATTCTAGGTTCCGGCTGCGCGAAATGCGCCGCGCTGGAAAAGGCAGTCAGAACGGCTGCGGAAGAGCTGAAGCTGAACTGGCCGATCGCGCATGTGACGGACTGGATTGAGATTGCCGCCTATGGCGTAATGAGCACGCCGGCGCTGGTTGTGAAGGGGAAAGTCGTTTCTTATGGCAAAGTGCTGAGCGTCGATGAAGCGAAGACCCTGCTGAAACAATCCTGCTGATAACGCGGCTTCGCTCATACCAATCTGAAAAAATCTCCGGAGAACGCAGGCTTCCCGGAGATTTTCTTATTTGTTATTCTGTTTGTTGCGCAAGTGCATGTAGACGGTGTTCTTGGAAATATCCAGCAGATTGGCGACCTTGATCACCGCATCCTTGATGTTGAAAATCCCGTAATCATCCAATCCCATCACGATCATTTTGTTTTTATTCGACGGCGCGATGGACGAATCGTTCATCACCCGCTCGCGGACGCTGCGCAGCGTCGATTCGATCAGCTCGTCGGAATTGTCCGCAAAGTTTTCCATCGCCGGCTGGCCTAATAACCCCGGCGTCTGCGGGACTAACGTCTTTACGAAATCATTCAGCGAGGTGTTCATATACAAATTCATGCAAAGCAGGCCGATGATCTTCCGCTTTTCCCCGCGGATCGCAATCGTCGTTGATTTGAGCGGTTCGCCTTTTTTGTTCGTGCTGAAATAGGTGATATAATCCTTATTCGTATTTTCGATCTTTTCCAGCATGTTTAACGCCAGATCGGTGATCGGCGCGCCGATCTTTCTTCCGGTATGCGATCCATTGATGATGTTGATTACGGAATGCTCGTAATTTTCCAAGGAGTGCAGGACAATTTCATACCCTTCCCCCAGATAACAGGCCAGTCCTTCGATCATGTTGGAATAGGAGTTCAGAATTTCCTGATCTACCAGGGTCAGGTCGACAGATTGATAAGCCATAGTCTTTCCTCTTTTCTTCCATTTATTGTAAACGATCAACCCCGGTTCTGGCTATACGTAAGTACGCTTGTTTTTCCAGCTTTGACATTTTCCGCCGTGATGAAGCGGGTGATTGAGAACTGCGCTCCGTTGGTGATCACGCAGGGAATCGCCATATCATACCCTTTCGCCTGCAGCGCTTCCCGATCGAAGTGAATCAAGGTCGTGCCGGGCTTCACTTTATCGCCTTCGCGGACGAAGCATTCGAAGCCCTTGCCCTTTTCGTTCACGGTGTCCATGCCGATGTGAATCAGAAATTCCAGACCGTCCTCCGCGCGCAGACCAATCGCGTGCAGCGTCGGGAAGACCATCAGCACCGTGCCCTTAAACGGCGCGACGATATATTCTCCAGAAGGCATGACCGCGAAGCCGTCACCCATCATTTTCTGGCTGAACGTTGTGTCCTGCACCTGCTCGAGCGGAACGATCCGGCCGTCGCAGGGAGCCAGCACCGTCGGCTCGGTTTCTTTCTTTCTCAACAAATTAAACATGGTTTTCCTCCTGCCACTGAATCAGCGCGGCCTTGATTCGTTCTAAAGCGGCGATCACCTTGGCGTCGTCCCGGTACACGCCCAGCACGATGCGCAGATGACCTTCCCCGCCCGGGCCGTAGTTTTTCCCATCGTTGACGGCGACTTGAGCGTGCTTCACCAGATACTGCACGATCTGCGAGGAATCGCCCAACCGGGACACGTCCACCCAGCACAAGAAGCCGGACTGCGGCAGATCGGCGTGCACGTTGGGGATGGAGTTGAGAATCTTTTCCGCGGCATGCCGGCGGACGTCGAACGCCCGTTCAAATTCCTGCATAAACGACGGATCCTCTAAAGCGGCGATCAGTGCTTTCTGGCAGGCGGTGTTGGTTGCGCCCAAAACGGAAACCGCATTGGCATACAGCGAATCCATGATCTCATCACCGCAGACCAGATAACCGACGCGCAAACCGCTCAGGCCCATGCCCTTGGAAAAGGAGAAGACCGTCACGGTGCGCTCAAACATACCGTTCATCGCGGCCGGGGTGATCATTTCGTTCTCGTAACAGAAATCTTCAAACGCCTGGTCGCAGACCAGAATCAGGTCGTGGCGGAGCACAAAGTCCCGCAGAATTTCCAGCGACTGCCGGTTATAAACGGTGGTTGTCGGATTGTTCGGATGGGTCAGCACGATCATTTTTGTTTTTTCGCTGACGTTTTGTTCCAGCAGCTCCGCTTCCAGCTGATAGCCGGTTTCCGGATGCAGCGGAACCGGAACGACACGCCCGCCCATAATTTCAATGTTCAGCGTGTTGTTGGGATAGCTGGGCGAGGGAATCAGAACTTCATCGCCGTCCTCAATAAACGGCAGGATCGCGAAGTACAGGCCGCTGTCCGAGCCGGGCGTGATCAGGATGTTGCGCTCAGGATCGACAAGCAGGTGATTCTTTGTTTTCAGTTTTTCTGCGATTTTTGCTTTCAGCTGGGAGGAACCGATCGGCGCGGTGTAGTGCGGCGCGGACGGATGCCGGATCGCGTCGATCAACGCCTGCTCGACGTGCTTGGGCATGGAGGCGTCCGGCATAAACGGATCAGCCCAGCCCATTAACGCAACGCCCTGCTTTTCCATTTCCTGATAGGCGCTGCCGACGTCTGCCTTTTCCACAGCGGTAAACAAACCGCCCTCGGCTTTGCGGAAAGCCGGAATCATTTTCTCTTTCATCGTGTTGTATCCTTTCTATGAAACAGGGGCTGCCTGGCGCAGCCCTGTTCTTATCATCCATTGTAGACTATGTCCCTTTTTCCAAGGGAGCGGCAAGCTGAACCACCGGCGTGGGAGGGACCGACAGTTCAGCGGAAAGGGGATGGACTCAGCGGTTTTCGTCGAAGCCGAAGACGACTGTCAGCACCGCGGAAACGATAAACGAGATCGCAAACGCCGCCATGACCAGCCAGACATTGCTCGGATTGTCGCCGATGAACATCGCAAAGTTCAGGAACGACGGGCCGCCCATCGCATAGGCTTTCAAAGCGAAGAAGGAAGCGAATGCACCGCCGCAGGCGCCGCCGATGGCCGCAGCCATAAACGGTTTCTTAAACTTGAAGTTGATGCCGTAGATCGCCGGTTCGGTAACGCCGGTCACCGCGGCGATCGTGGCGGATGCCGCAATCGTTTTGGTCTTCGGGTTCTTGGATTTCAGCCAGACGCCGAATGCCGCGCCGGCCTGCGCCATGTTCGCAGACCCGCTGGCTGGCGAAATATAATTGAAGCCCTGCGTCGTGATGCCCTGTACCAAAACCGGAACCATGCCGTGGTGAATGCCCAGGACAACCATCGCAGAGTAGATGCCGCCATAGATCAGACCGGCGAAGACGCCGCCTTTTTCAAACAGAACGGTCACAACCGCCGCCAGCTGCAGGCCTACCCAGTTGGCGACCGGCCCGATTGTCATCAAGGCGATCGGCGTCGCGATTAACATCGTTAAGCACGGAACCAGAATGATCTTCAGCGCGCCCGGAATGAATTTGTCGATCATGCGTTCAACCCAGGAAGCAAACCAGATTGCAAAGACCATCGGCAGCACAGAGGACGAATAATTAACAACCGTGAACGGAATTGCCAGGAAGGAGAACGTCGTCGTACCTTCCGCGATTAAGCCGGCCCAGCTGCCCGACATCATCGCTGCGCAGATCGTCAGCGCGACGAACTGGTTCATCTTGAACTGCTTTGCCGCGGAAGCCGCTAACAAGAACGGCAGGAAGGTAAAGATTCCGTTGGCGATTGTGTTGATCACAAAGTAGGTATTGCCGGAGCTGTCCAGACCGAATACGACAGCGATCGTCAGAATGGCGCGGACTAAGCCGGCGCCGGCCAGTGCGGGAACGATGGGATTGAAGATGCCCGCAATCGTTTCAAAGAATCCAGTTAAAAGATTCCCCTTCTTCTTTTTCAGATCGGATTTGACGTCGTCAAGATTTTCTTCAACCGCCGCTTCTTCGGAAAGACCGGTGAATTCGATGAAATCCTTATACACGTTGGCAACGTCGGTGCCGATGACGATCTGCGTCTGTTTCCCCTTGTTGACGACGCCCATCACGCCATCGACCTGATTGAGCGCCGCTTCATCAACCAGCGAGGTATCCTTTAAGTTCAGGCGCAGGCGGGTCATGCAGTGAGCCGCGGTGGCAATGTTGGCGGTGCCGCCGACATGCTTGAGGATGTTTTCGACCAGTTGTTTGTTTTTCATTCTGTTTTCCTCCTTATTTATGCGCTAGTATTTCGACTTCACACAAGACGCCCTTGGGAATCTCCCGCACAGCGACGCAGGAGCGGGCCGGGCAATGGGTGAAGGTTTCGCCATAGATCTGATTGAACGCCGCGAAATCGTTCATGTCCGCCAAGAAGCATGTCGTTTTCACAACGTCGCTGATGGTCATGTCCGCCGCTTCCAGAATCGCCTGAATGTTTTTCATCACCTGCCGGGTCTGGCTTTCAATCGTGTCGCCCGCGATCTCGCCGGTTTCCGGATCAACCGGAATCTGACCGGAAGCGAATAAAAAATCGTTCAGTCGGACAGCCTGGGCATAAGGCCCAATCGCTGCCGGTGCTTTGGGTGTTGCAATCTTTTCTCTCATCTGAATCCCCCTTTTTGGTAAATTAATTTTTACACTTTCAGATTATCACCGAATAATAATTTAGTCAACAACAAATAATGAAATTATTTTTATTGATTTAACCGGTTACATGCTCTATAATGAAAATGTAAATGAAATTTAGTTCAGTAAATTGAAGAAAAGGAGTAAACCAATGAAACAACTGAAAAGCTTTCCGGAAAACTTCTTCTGGGGCGCCGCTTCGGCGGCCAACCAATGCGAAGGGGCCTGGCAGGCCGAGGGCAAGGGCGTCAGTATTTCCGACGTCATGACTAACGGCACGCATAAAGAACCGCGCCGGATCACCCCGGTGATCGACGAAGACCGCTACTTCTATCCAAGTCATGAGGCTGTCGATTTCTATCATCATTATCAAGAGGATATCGCGCTGTGCAAGGAAATGGGCTTCAATATCTTCCGCATGTCCGTCAACTGGACGCGGATTTTCCCCAACGGCAATGAAAGTGAACCCAACGAAGCTGGTCTGGCGTTCTATGACCGCGTGTTCGCCGAGCTGAAAGCGGCGGGGATCGAGCCGCTGGTTACGATCTATCACAATGAAAATCCGTTCGCGCTGACGCAGGAATGCAACGGCTGGGCCGACCGGCGCTGCATCGACTATTATCTGAATTTCTGCCGGGTTCTGTTTGAGCGATACAAAGACGTCGTCAAATACTGGATTCCGTTTAATGAAATCAACTGCCTGACGACCAAGCTGGGCAACTGGAATCATGCCGGCATCCTCAACGAAGGCACGGAGTTCTTCACCGATCAGGTTGATAACCCGAACCTGCGGTTTGCCGCGCTGCATCATCAGTTTGTCGCCAGCGCCCGGGCGGTGAAGCTGGGCAAAGCGATCAATCCGGATTTCCAGTTCGGCACGATGATCTGCCATATCACGGTGTATCCGCTGACGTGCAATCCGGATGACGTGCTGATGACCCAGCAGGAAGACCTGATGCGCAACTGCTTCAGCGGCGACGTCCAGGTCAAGGGTGTTTATCCTTATTATATTAAGCGATATTTCGAGCGCCAGGGCATCGAGTTTGAGATCACTCAACAGGATTTAAAGGAGCTGCGTGAGGGCACAGTGGATTTCTATTCGTTCAGCTATTACATGTCTAACTGCATCAGCTCGGATCCAACCAGTGCGCAGGTGTCCGGTAATGTTATGGGCGGAGCGAAGAACCCGTATTTAACCGCGACGGAGTGGGACTGGCAGATCGATCCGAAAGGACTGCGCTACACGCTGAACCATATTTATGATCGGTATGGCATTCCAGTCATGGTAACGGAAAACGGTCTGGGCGCCCGCGACACGCTGACGGCGGACGGGAAGATTCATGATGCTTACCGGATTGATTATCTGCGTCAGCACATCGAGCAGATGCGGCTGGCGATCGACGACGGGGTAGAGTTGATCGGCTATACGCCATGGTCGACGATGGATCTGGTCAGCGTGTCTACCGGCGAGATGGAGAAGCGCTATGGATTCATCTATGTCGATAAGGACAACGAAGGCCGCGGCGATCTGAAGCGGTACCGCAAGGACAGCTTCTTCTGGTATAAAAAGGTCATTGAAACCAACGGCGAGGATCTGGATTAAGCTTCGCGATCTATGAAAAAGGAGCCTTTCCGCCATGAATATTCATGGGGAAAAGCTCCTTTTCGGTTTGGGAGATTTCGTTTGGAGAAGACGAATGAAGCGTTACAGACTGGCGACGTAATCGCCGACCTCACGGCCCAGCGTGATCGCCATGCCGATGCTGACACCCGGAATCGGCGTAAAATACTGGAAGCCCCAGCGTTCGCCGCAGCAGTTGCCCGTAACGAACAGGCCGTCGATTGGATCAAGGTCATGATTCAGAGCCTGTTGATTCTCCGTTGCCATGATGCCGCCGACCGTGACTAATGCATGGCCGCCGGTCACTTCGCTTTGGATCGCAAAGAACGGCGCGTCCTGAACGGAGAACAGATACCGGCTTTCCTTGCCGAGATCCTCATCGACACCCTTGGCGCACAGTTCATTGTAGCGATCAACCGAGGCCAGGAAGGTTTCTTTCTCTGCGCCTTCCAGTTTGAGGTCTTCCGCTAACTCCTCCATGGTATTTGCGGCATATAAAGTTCCGGAACCGAGGATGAAGTTTTCCACAACGTAACCTTCTTTGCCTGCGGCGACCGCGGCGTCCAGAGCTGCCTGCACCGTTGCGCCGTCATCGGCGGCCAGACTTTCGTGATTGAGGAAAATTGAGCCGTGTGCGGCGGGGAAGTATTGCAGATACTCCATGTAATGCGAATCGAAAACACTGGTGATTTTTCCTGATTTGCGAGCGGACTGGACGCTGTAAACGCCGTCGCCGACCGCTTCGGTCGTGTAGCGCTTGTAATTCTTATCCAGCCACAGGATTCCCGCCGGCCCTGCCGGCGCTGGTTTGAATTCGATACCGCCCATCGCTGGCAATGGCCGTGGCTCCAGCTGCGCTCCGGCCCAGACCGCCATTTTGATGCCGCTGCCGTCGCGGCCCATGCTGATCGTGGCTTCCGTGTTGTGCAGAGCGTTGGTGTCGACCAGCTCCGGGCACAGCTCGTTGACCATCTGCGCGTCGGCGCCGAAATCTCCGGCGGCCAGAATGACGCCCTTGGCCGCGTTGTATCGAACGTAGTTTCCATCTTTGTTGATCGCGATTACGCCGGTGACTCTGCCGGTGTCATCCTTGATCAACTGATAACCCGATGTGGAATAATGGATCGTCAGGCCCAGACTGACGGCATAGTCCCGTTCTTTTTTTGCCGCGTCGATCAGACTGAAATTCCCGTCGAAATACCGTCCGGAAAACTGTGCGGTACCTGGCCAGAACTTCTGTCCGCCGCAGGTGCCGCTGAAATCATAATGCGTCGGATACGGCATGTTGGAAACGCGGATGGTGTCGATATCGTCCGGAGAAAACGGTTCGATGTACCAGTCGAAAGCCGAACCGGACTTCTGCAGGAATTTCATGACCAGCGGTGCATTGCAGCGGTACAGCGAGCGCATCTGCCAATCCTGCATCGCTTCAACCGGATCGACTTCCGGCACGCCGTGGTTTTTCAGCCATTGCGAATTCAGATGACCGATATCGTTGCCTAAAACACTGAAAATGTCTTCATCCTGCTTTTCCAGCGTGATGACGGAAACGCCTTTTTCAACGGCGGCCCGGCTGGCCGCGATCCCGGCGTGGCCCAAACCGACGATGATGACGTCGGCGTCATAGGTTTCCTTAATTTCGCTGTCGGCAACTGGAGCTGGAGCTGTCCGCCAGTCAGCGGCAGGGGGTTCGGGAGTAGGGGTGGATGGCGATTCAGGTTCATTCTGGGACGGAGCTGCGCAGCCGCCTAACAAGCCGGCCGCCGCCAGTCCGGCAGCGGAAGCCGCGGCGCCTTTTAAAAAGTCGCGGCGGGTGATGCCTTTGGTGTTTTTCATTTTCTTTCCTCCTCGATTTGCCCTCATTTTACGAATTTGTGAAAACATTTACCAGTGAGGTTGCGTGATCGGAAGGATTCGTTGCTTAATCGGTACAGATCGGCAGAAAAATCTGCAGCGTGAATTGATTGTCAGCGGCATCCAGCTGCATGATGCCGCCTAAATGCTCCGTGGTTTTCTCAATGGAACGCAGTCCCAGGCCATGCCCTGCTCCGTCTTTAGTGCTTGCCGGTCTGCCATCAGACCAAGTGAGCGGCTGAGGCAGCGGATTACTGATCTGGATCAGCAGCCAGCCGTCGCGCTGTGTGATCCGCAGCCGGATTTTCCGATCTCCCGCCTTCAGTTTCCGGCATGCTTCGATCGCATTGTCCAGCGCGTTGCCGAACAGCGTGACGATGTCCATCGGCTGCAGAAACGCCAGATTCTGATATTCAATCGACACCGTTAACGCAATGCCATCCTGCCGCGCCTGAATTGTCTTATCCGACAGAACCGTATCCAGCGCATCATTGTCCGTCGTCACGATCGGAATATAATCCTGCATTTCTTTCTGCAGCGCGTGCAGATACGCTTTCTGATCTGGTTGGGAAAGCTGTTCAAGATATTTCAGATGGTTCTTCATGTCGTGATATTCACGGTTGGTCCGCTCGATCAGTTCCTTTTTCAGCTGAATCTGTTCAATTTCCTTGTGCTTCAGCTCGACCCGCAGCTGCAGGTTTTTTTCCGTCTCGATGAGTTCGACCGTCTTTTGATTGTTGACGACGAAGGCCAGACCGCAGACGCATAAAAGCACACAGATCGCCAACGGCAGTGAAGCATCGAACCAGCCGGCGATCAGATGCGCGTAATCCAGCGTGGAGGCAATTAACAGATTCATATATAAGATTGAAAACAGACACAGGCTCATCGCCAGCAGCGTCCAGAAGTGCAGATACCGGTTGATCTGCGGGCGAAGCAGCCGCCGCGCAAGCTCAAAGACAAGCAGAATGCCGACGGATCCGGCAAGATAAATCAAAGGTGTTGGAAGTCCTGGAAAGTGACGGGGCAGCACATAGCCGAGATGCTGCATTGCGCGTTTGATCGGAAAGTTGAGAAAGAAGATAAGCATCCAGTTGTAGATGAAATTCTTGAAGTCCGACTGTCTGTCCAGCAGCAGGAACAAACCAAGAATCCAATAATAGATGAGATAATAGGTTGTGTGGTATCGGTCGGATGCAACCCGGACAAGCAGGACACAGGCCAGTACGGCTGCAATCAGCAGCGGAGTTTTCCACTTGGTGCTGCGTTGGGGCAAAGCGGAAAACAGGCGATGGACAGCCCACACTTCCATTGCCGCTCCGGCGAACTCAAACATTCTGGCGCGCTCCCACATGCCGCGCAAAAGCAGCCAGGAAATCATTCTTTTTCGTCCGGCTGACCGGGATTGCGATTGTGCCGCTTAAGATGACCTCCTGACGGCCAAAACGACGGACATGATTCATATTGATTAAATAACCCTCATGACAGCGGAAAAAATCAGCGCAGTTCAGCAATTCTTCAAAGCGGTTAAGCGTCATGTTGCAGCGGTAAAGCTGCTGACCGCAATGAATCCACAGCTGCCGCTGACAGATTTCAGCATACGTGATCTGCGCGACGTCAATCTGCGTCTCCCCTTCGAGCGTGCGGATCAAAATTCGCTGCGGCGCCGCTTTGTCAATCCGCGCGAATGCTTTGTCCAGAACACCGAACAACTCTTCGGGCTCCAGCGGTTTCAGCAGGTAGCGGAATGCTTCGACCTGATAGCCCTGGATTGCGAACTGCTCCATCGACGTGATAAAAATCAGACAGACATCGGGATCCTGTTTTCGAATCAGACGGCTTGTTTCAATCCCGTCCAGCTCATCCATCTGAATGTCCATCAGCAACAGATCGTACTGATGCTTAAAGTTTTCCAGCAAAGCCCGGCCGTGCGGATAGAGATCAATTTCCGCCCGACGTCCACGCTGCCGCAGATAAGCGCAGAGCTGATCGCGGTAATGGCGGGCCGTTTCTATTTCATCTTCGATAATCGCGACATGGTTCATTTCGTTCTCCCCCGGATCGATTCGCATTTTGCTTTACCACCAAGCTGTGCTTTTAAAACAATGCTGACCAGCTTGGACAGGCTTCTTTTCTAACGATATTATACCGGGTTTTAAGCTCGTTTTTAGTGAAGAAATCAAGGAAAAGTAAAAAAATCGCAAGTCAGGACAGGATTAAACCATTCAGGGAAAAGCAGGATGAAGAAAAAGGCGTCTGGAAGATCTTTCCTTTCTTCTCAACCCCATTTCTCAGACAGGATTGAAAAAAGGAGTTCCGGCCGTAAATTCCAATCTTTCCAAGTCAGGAAAAGCGCTTAACCAAGGCGAAAATTAAGAAATTTAGGATTGCTTTTGCGATGGGGCTATGCTAAGATATATAAGCACTTACTTTGGACACGCCAAGGGGTCCAAGGCGGAAGGAGAGTAATTATGAAAAAAGGAATTCATCCAAACTACCATAAGGTCACAGTCACCTGCACAACTTGCGGCAACACGTTTGAAACGGGTTCAGTCAAAGACGATATCCGCGTCGATACCTGCTCAAACTGCCATCCGTTCTTCACAGGAAGACAGCGTTTCGCAGCGGCTCAGGGCCGGATCGAAAAGTTCAATCAGAAGTACGGATTGAAGAAATAACAACGCGAAAAAGGATAAGGAGCGCAAGCCCCTTATTTTTTTCTGATTTGGGGGCCATGGGATTCTTTCAATGATGGGATTTTAAAAAGAATGAGGGGGAGCGTTGATGTTAGCGATGTTCAGTGGGGCGCTGTTTGTCCTCGCGCTGATCTACGGGTTGTTTTTAATGATTAAGGATCGGAATGTAACGAAGAAAAAGTTGAAAAGGATGACGGACAACCGCTTGTTGACGGCTGTCAGCAACTGACTGTTTCATTATTATCGCGAAGGTCTGGAAGAACCGGAACTGCTCGTGCAGATTCCGGATGTTCACCGGCATGTTCTGACCCTGCCGATCGTCAACGAGGAAATCGGCTGCGGCGGCGTCCCTCAGCTGTTGGCGAATCATGGCATGGACATGTTAATTTATGGCAAAGAAGCGGCTGAAGCCTGGGGTCTAACTTTCTATGCCGAGGCGCTGAAGGAAGCGATCCGGCGCAGCGCTGCGGATCCGGGAAACGTGGCGGAAGGGCTGTATGATGATCTGGAAAGCGAGATTTATACGCCGGAACATCAGGCGGAGTATCAGAAGACGCTGCTTCGCGTCATCCATGAAAATATTGATTCTTTCGGCTTTTAACCGTTGTCCAAGGGTGGAAAGTAGACATCAATTCCTGTACAATAGGAAAGGATAAATAAAACAAAGACCATGACGGAAGAAGAGGAGCGGAATTATGATGTATCATCAATACCGCCCGGGATATGTGGAAGTCATTTCCGGGTGTATGTTTGCGGGAAAAACAGAAGAATTGATCCGGCGTATCAAGGTGCTGGAATTTGCGAAGAAAAAAGTGCTGGTGTTTAAGCCGGCGATTGATAACCGGTACAGCGAAACCAAAGTCGTTTCCCATGCCGGAAGCGAAGTCGACAGCATCGTGATCCGGGAAGCGAAGGAAATTCTGAACTATGTCGACGATTCGGTCGATGTGATCGCGATCGACGAGGTTCAGTTCTTCGATGAAGATATTATAGAAATCTGCGATTACTACGCGAAAAAAGGCAAGCGGGTGATGGCGGCCGGCCTGGATATGGATTTCAAGGGCGAACCGTTCGGTGTGATGCCGATTTTGATCACCAAGGCGGAATTTGTCACGAAGCTGACGGCCGTCTGTACGATCTGCGGTGCTCCGGCAACCCGCACCCAGCGTTTAGTCAACGGCGAACCGGCCAATTACGATGATCCGATCATCCTGGTCGGCGCGTCGGAAAGCTATGAAGCACGCTGCCGGCACTGCCACCAGATTAAAAACAAGCCGTCCCATCTGGGGCTGGACCATGACTGAAGCGTTGAAAAAGTGGATCGCACCGAAAGATTTCTATAAAAAAGTATTTCTGATTTCCGTTCCGCTGGCCTTGCAGCAGCTGCTCAACAGCGCGATGGGGATCGCTGACAGTATGATGGTTTCCTGGATTGGTCAGGTGACCGCCGTCGGCACTGCGGCCCAGATTGAAAATCTGATGATGACGGTGGGCTTCGGCGTCGCCAGCGGCGCGGGAATCTTCATGTCGCAGTTCTTCGGCAAGCAGGATTTGAAAAGTGAGAAAAAGGCGTTTGGTCTGGGCGTAATCCTGAGCCTGATCAACGCGCTGGTCTGGATGGCGGCTTCGATTTTCTTCGGCCGTCAGCTGATGCGCTTTTACATTCCGGATCCGACGGTTATCGAATCCGCGCTGCAGTATCTGATGATCGCGATGATCTCTTATCTGCCGGGGGCGCTGATCACGATGTTCTCGTTCGCCTACCGCTGCATTCAGAAAACGCATGTGCCGATGTTGATCGGCCTTGTCAGCATGGCGGTGAATATCGTCCTGAATTACTGCCTGATCTTCGGCCACTTCGGATTTCCGCAGATGGGGGTGCAGGGCGCCGCGCTGGCGACGCTGATCGCGCAGACGACGGGTTTGGTGATTCATATCGTCTACGCTTATAAATCGAAGCAGTCGTTCATCGGAACGCCGCGGGAAATGTTCGCGCTCAGCTCGGACTTTGTCCAGCCGATCTTACGCCGGGCGTATCCGTTAGTGCTGAATGAATTATTTTTCGGTTTCGGCAATACTTTATATATTCGCGCGTTCGGGCGCTTGGGCACCGAAGCGATGGACGCTTACTATGTCGGCAACCAGATCTCCAACATGTTCTTCTTTATCGTCCAGGGCTTAAACAGCGCCAACGGTGCAATTCTGGGCGCTTCGTTGGGGCAGGGCGATCTGGAGCTGGCAAAACGGCAGGGAAACTGGTTTGTGGCGCTGGCCGTCGTGCTGTCGGCCGTGTCGTCGCTGTTGATTCTGGGCTTCGCTCATCCGATGGTCGATCTGTTTGGCTTGCAGAACGCGAACGTCGTGCAGGAAGCGGTGCTGATCGTCCGGATTTTCTCGATCCGGATCTCACTGCGGATGTTCAACGTGCTGGTGTTCTCGGCACTGCGGGCCGGCGGAGATTCCAAATTCCTGGCGTTTCTGGATGCGGGAATCATGTGGATCGTCGGCCTGCCGCTGGCCTTCATTCTGGTCGAAGGTCTGCATTTCACAAGCATTGCGCTGGTCTTTTTGATCATTCAGGTGGAACAGCTGGTCCGCATGGTCATCGGCTTAAAGCGTTACTTCAAGGGCGCGTGGCTGATTGATTTAACGCAGGAAGTAAAAACTGCATAAGGAGGGTAAATAATGGATGCAATGATGAAACGGCTTCAGTCGATTGAAGAACGTTACAATGAAATCAACGAGGAAATGATGTCTCCGGAAATTGTTTCCGATCCGAAACGGCTGGCGAAGCTGGGCAAGGAACAGGCTTCGCTGAAACAATCCGTGGAGGCTTACGAGGAATTAAAGGGCCTGAATTCGCATATCGAGCAGGCGGAGGAAATGGCGAAGGAACATGATCCGGAGCTGAAGGAAATGGCGCAGATGGAGCTGGAGGAACTGCTTCCCAAGAAAGAAGCGCTGATCGCGAAGATCGAAGTGCTGCTGATCCCGAAGGATCCCAACGACGATCACGACTGTATCGTGGAAATCCGCGGCGCAGCCGGAGGCGACGAAGGAAATATTTTCGCCGGTGATCTGTACCGGATGTATGTGCGGTATGCGGAAACGCAGGGCTGGAAAATCCAGGTGCTGGAAATGAGCGAATCGGAAGCTGGCGGCTTCTCCATGATTTCATTTCTGGTCAAGGGCGACGAGGTGTACCGTCAGCTGAAATTTGAATCCGGCGCGCATCGCGTGCAGCGGGTGCCGAAGACGGAGACTCAGGGGCGGATTCATACGTCGACAGCGACCGTCCTGGTGCTGCCGGACGCGGAGGAAACGGATATTGAGATCGATCCGGCGGACTTGACTTTTGAAACACACCGGGCTTCCGGCGCCGGCGGGCAGCATATCAACAAGACCGATTCCGCGGTCCGGATCGTGCATGTGCCGACTGGAATTACAGTCAACTGTCAGGAAGGCCGTTCCCAGCATGAAAACCGTGAAACCGCGCTGCGCTTAATCCGCGCGCGGGTCTTTGAAGAACTCAATCGTCAGAAAGAGGAAGAAGAAGGCGCAGTCCGGCGGGCGAAAATCGGAACGGGCGACCGTTCGGAAAAGATCCGGACATACAACTATCCGCAGAACCGCGTGACCGATCACCGGATCGGCTTTACGATCAACCAGCTGGACCGGATTATGGAAGGGAAGCTGGACGATGTAATTGCGGCTCTGTTGGCGGAAGAACAGCGGCAGAAGCTGGCAGGCGAAAATAATGCCTAGTTTCCGCGAACTGATTCACGAAGCGCTGCCGTTACTGGAACAGGCGCAGATTCCGCAGGAAACCGCGCAGGTATTTCTGTTAGAGCTCAGTCAGAAAGAAAGCTACGATCTGTACCTGCATTATGAGGACGAAGCGCCGGCGGAGCTGGTTGAACAATATCAGGCGGGAATGAAGCGGATTCTGAAACAGGAGCCGATGCAGTATGTCCTGGGTTACTCCTGGTTTTACGGCTACCGGTTTCAGGTTAATGAAAATGTCCTGATTCCCCGCCCGGAAACGGAAGAGCTGGTCGCGAATATCCTGGCGGATCTGGATGAATATTTCGCGGATGTGGAAACGATCGACGCGGTGGATATCGGTACCGGCAGCGGCGCGATCGCGCTGTCGCTGGCCAAGGAAGAACCCAAAATCCGCATGAGCGCTACCGACATCAGCGCGGAGGCCATTGAAGTGGCGAAAGCGAACGCCGCAAGCTTAGGCGTCGACGTGAAGTTTCTGATCGGTGATATGGCGCAGCCGGTGATCGACGCGGGAATGAAGGTCGATCTTCTGATCTGCAATCCGCCGTACATTCCGCAGGAGGAAACATTGGAAGCTTCGGTTAAGGATTATGAACCGCACGTCGCGCTGTTTGGCGGCGAAGATGGCTTGAAGTTCTACCGTCAGGTCTTTGCGGCCGCGCCGCAGGTGCTGAAGGACAGAGCGATGATGGCGTTTGAAATTGGCTGGAATCAGAAGGCGGCATTGTTGGCGGAGGTCAGAAAAACCTTCGGCGATGTGCGCGCCGAGGTGGTCAAGGACATCAACGGCAAGGACCGGATGTTGTTCGTCTACTTCAATCTGTAAGCTTGTCCTGTGCAAGATCCTGGTATAAAAATGGAAAATCCGTCCATCCTGAAAGCAACAGGAAGGGCGGGTTTTTTTATGAAGAAGCTGATGGTAATGATGAGTCTATGTTTGTTCTGTTCCCTTTGTACAATCGTTGGGGAAACGGAAGAAGTCCGATTTCAGATTCAGGCGGATTCCCGTGTTCATGAAGAAGCCGGTCTGAAAAATCAGATTTATGCAGTGTACTCCGAGTTAACTGACGGTGTGGACACAGAGTCCCGCCCGGTGATCGTCGCTCAGAATATCAAACGATTTGAAGTGAACGAGGACATCCGTGCGGAATATCAGAATAATACCGTGGTGATCACGCAGGGGGACGGCAAAGGCAGCCTGATCCATGGCAGCTTCGATGCGTTCAGCTGCGGACGCCCGGTGAAACCGAAATCCTGGATAGCGGAACTATTCGGACATGAATAATCAATTCAGGTTTATCGAGGAGCTTAAACGCCTTCGTGTTCAAGAAAGCTTAGTCGTGAGCGCGTTATTAAAAAGAAATAAAACAATTTTATTGAGAGATCTATGGCCCAAAGATGTATCGACGGTCAACACATTTAACGAATCTATTTTCCAAAAATGAATTATTTTCAGAATTGGAAAATAAGATGATTTTCTCTTCAGGTCAAAGTTGATCGCAAGGGGATTTACAAACTTGATTTTTCAAGATATGATAAATAGGCTCATAGAGTAGGAAGGAACAGGGACTGAGGTCGTTTCTTCCGTTTTTTTTATGTGTTTCAGCAAGGAAAAAAATTCGTTTTATAATTTGAATGAAATCTGCGAAGATTGAAGAAAGACCATTCCAAGCCGTGAAACCGTGTCCTTGCCTGCGCCTTTGCTTACATGAAGATCATTGAAAAATAGGGCAGCGGTATTCCCCGGATTTTCCATGAGTGCAGCGAGTATGGATTGCCGGAACCTGATTTTATTGATCTTGACGGGGATTTCCGGGTGAATATGTATCGGCGGCTTCCAGAAAAAAATTGGTCTCATATTGATGATACCAAAACTGATACTAATGATATCAGTTAGAAAATGATATCAAAGTTCTGAATCTAATCCATGAGAATCTGTTTATCACGCAAGCTGAGCTGAAAGAAAAAATGCAGGTCTCCATCATAACCGTTAAGCGCCTGATGGCCGATTTGCAAAAGCGTGGCGTGATTGAGCGGCAAGGCTCCAGCAGAAGGGGAAAATGGATCATTATTGAGCAAACGGAGTAGCAACTGGCAGAGCTAAATCTAAAGTAAATCATAAACCGGCTGAATGAAGAATTTACTGGTGATATCCGCAAGTTGGTATTCTGGTGTGATGATAAGGCGGATTTCTTTAATTCTGTTTGCGGCTCAGAAATAAGAAACGTCAGTTCTGTTCCCATCCGTCCGGGACATTCTGGTTTCCCCACCGGCACAGCTCACTGAGAATCGGCATCATCGACTTGCCTTTCTCAGTCAGGCTGTATTCCACCTTCGGCGGCACCTGCGGATATTCCCGGCGCAGTACCAATCCGTCGGCTTCCAGTTCTTTCAGCTGGGAGCTTAACATTTTATGCGTTACATTACCGAGCGAGCGCTTCAGTTCGCTGTAACGCAGCGTATCTTGTTTCCATAGCCAGA
Organism: Holdemania sp. 1001302B_160321_E10; assembly: GCF_015552275.1. Taxonomy (NCBI): domain Bacteria; kingdom Bacillati; phylum Bacillota; class Erysipelotrichia; order Erysipelotrichales; family Erysipelotrichaceae; genus Holdemania; species Holdemania sp. 1001302B_160321_E10. Next base: position 36,408 of record NZ_JADNEM010000001.1, read on the forward strand.
ACAGGATATGCATCTTCCATTTTCCGTCGATCAACGAGATGGCGTAGGCAAACGGCCGGATATCGACGGGCTTCACGTTCTCTTGTGTTTTCATCATACTCTCCTTTTAGATAGGTTCTCACTTTTTTGTGCGTACTTACTGATTTGGAAGAATTATGATATAACTGAATTACAATGTCAAGAGGAGGACACATCCATGAAATTACTGACTTCACCCGTTCAGGTAGGAAACTTAATATTGAAAAACCGGCTGGTCATGCCGCCGATGGCGACGTCCAAAGCGGAAAACGGCAAGGTTACGCCGGACTTGATTCGCTACTATCAGGAGAAATCTGACGGCGGCGCACTGGGCTTGATCATCATGGAACACAGTTTTATTTCGGCAGAAGGGCAGGCCAGCGCAAACCAGACGTCGATTTCCAGCGATGAGGATATCGTGGGATTGCGCGAACTGACAGAGGCGATTCACGCCAACGGTTCGCCGGTATTCGCTCAGCTCAATCATGCCGGAAGCGCGGCGAAAGAAGAAGTCACCGGCTATGTCCCGTTAGCGCCCAGCGTGGTCAAACATCCCAAGGCGAAAGACGAATGCCTGCCCAAAGCCATGACAGCGCAGGATCTTGAAAAAGTGATCGCTGATTTTAAGGAAGCTGCCCGCCGGGCCCAGGCCGCCGGCTTTGACGGCGTGGAAATCCACTCGGCCCACGGCTATCTGCTCAACCAGTTTTATTCGCCGCTGACCAATCGGAGAACGGACGACTACGGAGGCTCGCTGGAAAACCGGATTCGCCTGCATTGCCGGATCATCGAAGCGATCCGCAGTCAGGTTGGTGCGGAGTATCCGCTGGCGCTGCGGTTAGGCGCGTGCGAGGGTCTTGAAAACGGAAGTACGCTGGCAGACGCAATATCCGCATGCGCGGCATTTGAAAAAGCCGGCGTCAATGTGATCGACATCACCGGCGGCTTAGGCGGCTATGTTCGTCCGGGCCACAGCGAACAAGGCTATTTTCAGGACTATTCCGCCGCGATAAAACAGTCGGTTTCGATTCCCGTGCTGCTGACGGGCGGAATCACGGAAGTCTCGGCCGCGGAGGCGCTCTTGCAAAGCGGGAAGGCCGATCTGATCGGCGTCGGCCGGGCGATCCTCAAGGATTCCGGCTGGGCAAAAAAGGCAATCTCCGCTTTCTTATAAAACCATGAAGTTCTTAACCGCTTAATTCGTAAGATTTTTCCATCCTTTGTCCGCAAAGTACAGAATTGGAAAAATCTTTTTCTTGTCCGCGCCGAAATTTTTGACTGCGGAAATTTCTTTTCCGTTTCAGATCAGGCCGGCTGAAAAAACGCACGATCGGTATGAACAACTTTCGTTGTATAATGATAGCAAACGGGCCTCGGAAATCAACGGCGCCCAGGAAAAAGGGAGATGTGGTTATGCTTGTTGAAATTACAGAAACCTGTCGTCAAACAGAAAATTTGAACTACCCCTGTGAACATCTGACCGTCGGCTTTATCAGTGAAGAACAGCTGCAAGCGCTGGCCAGGCAGGCCGGACTGCATCTGCCGATCCCCACGGAAAGGGAATCCCTGATGCGCAACGCCGTCAGCGTCAGCGAGAATGCCTTCTGGTGCGTGCTGCATCTGATCAATCCCGGTCAGATTCTGGGACAACGGGATAAGATCGGCCTGTTGATTGTAAAAAACTGTTTTTTAGTCGTCGATCTGTTCGACGAAGACGACAGCACCGGCGAAGCCGTCAATCGCATGCTTCAGTCGCTGCAGCCAAAGAAAGCGACGCTGCCGCGGTTGGTCACCGGCTTCTTTCGGGAGATTCTGATACAGGATCCGGATATTCATGAAGATCTGGAAACACGGATCGACACGTTGGAAAAAGAAGTGTTCGACGCCAGAGCGCCGCACTTTCGGCAGCAGACTCTCCAGTTGGGCAAAGAGCTGCTGACGCTGAACCGCTATTATGATCAGCTGATCAACATCAACGATCATCTGGAAGAAAACAGCAACGACTTGTTCGCCGAGGACGAGCTGCGCAGCTTCACGCTGTTAAACGATCGAATCCTCCGCTATCGCGACAATGTGCAGCTGCTGCGCGACCGCCTGACTCAGACGCAGCAGTCCTATCAGGCCCAGCTGGACTATCAGCTGAACAAGTCGATGAAGACGCTGTCGTTAGTCACGACGATCTGCCTGCCTTTGTCGCTGATTGCCGGCTGGTATGGTATGAACTTTACGGCGATGCCGGAATTGAAATGGCGCTATGGCTATCTCTATGTGATCGGATTGAGCGCGGCGGTCGTCAGTCTGGTGATTGTTCTGTTAAAACGCAAAAAAGGGTAGAGTCTGTTCGCAGACTCTGCTTTCTTAACTTTAGCTTAACCTGCGAATGGTTATAATCGTAGATGTCCGGAGAGTGAAAGGAGAACCGCATGAAACTGTTGATTGTGGAAGATGAGGAAGATCTGGCGCTGGGGCTGAAGCGCGGGCTGCGGAAAAACGGCTACGAGGCCGACTGGACCAGCGAGGGCCGGGAAGGGCTGGATCTGGCGCTGGCTGAGGATTACGGCTGCGTCCTGCTCGATTTGAATCTGCCGGGATTGGACGGACTGGATCTGCTTCGCCGGCTGCGCGCGGAGAAGCCGCAGCAGAAGATTCTCATTTTATCAGCGCGCGGGACGGTGGCGGACAAGGTGAAGGGGCTTGACCTGGGCGCAGATGATTACCTGGTCAAACCGTTTCACTTCGAGGAACTGCTCGCGCGCATCCGCAATCTGACCGGACGCCATTTTGTGCGCCAGGACGCCGTTGTCTGCCGCGGTTCATTGCGGATCGACACCGGCAGTCATCAGGTGTATGTGCGGGATCAGCGGCTGAAGCTGACCGCCAGGGAAACGCAGATTCTGGAAACGCTGGCGCTGCACGACGGCAAGCGGCTGAGTGCGGAAACGATTATCTGCCAGGTTTGGGGCGAAGACGAAGATCTGTTTTCCAACGCCTTTAAAGTTCACCTGTCTTCCCTGCGCCGTAAGCTGGCCTCGGCCAGTGGGGAAGACTGGATCGAATGTCAGCGCGGGCTGGGGTATTGCCTGAAGGAGAATCAGGATGAAAAAGCTTAGTTTACAGGTCAAGATTACGCTGCTGTGCACGGCGATTCTGACCGCGGCCTGTGTGCTGCTTACCCTTTCCTCCATGATGTTCAGTTCCCACGAATTGATCGGGGTAGCCAGGCAGGCGACGACCGTGATAACCGATTATGCCGTTTCGGTTAAAGAAGCATACAACCTGCAGCCCGCCCCAACCGCAAACAGCGGCCGTGAGGAGATCAAGGTTGATCAAATTGTCATCAATTCCAATCTTGCGGATTTTTACAACGAGAATCTTCCTGAGCAGGTGGAACAAAGCATGGTGGCGATCACAACCGCGGCCAACGATCAGATTCAGATTCAGGTTGTCGGTTTGATGACGGCGATCATTCTGTTGGGCACGTTGGGCATTTATCTGACCGTTTCCCGCCTGACACGTCCGCTGCGTCAGTTGTCGACCTCGATCAGTACGCTGGACGAAGATCAGCTGTCGGTCCGGCTGGAAGAAAACGGCATCCGCGAGGTCGCGGAACTGAGCCATTCGCTCAACCAGATGATTAGCCGGCTGGACGAAGCCTTCGAACGGCAGAAACGCTTTACTGCCGATGCCGCGCATGAGCTGAAAACACCGCTGGCCTCGATTCAGGTCAATCTCGACTCCCTGCGGCAGGAAGAAGAATACACCGCCGAGGAAGCGGCCGAGGTGCTGGAAGTGACCCAGCGCAACATCCGCCGGCTGAATCGACTGGCCGAAAATCTGCTTCAGCTCAACAGCGCGCAGGTGATCGAGCAGCGTCAGCGCTGTTCCGTTCACGATTGCTTTTGCACGATTATCGAGGAGCTGGATCCGCGGATTCGACAGAAACAGCTGAGTGTCCAGCTGGCCGAAGCTTATCCTTGTCTGGATACCGATCCGACGCTGCTGCTTCGCTGTCTGTATAACTGCGTGGAAAACGCTGTGAAATACACCCCGGAACACAGCACGATCCGGATCGATTTAAGCAAGCGGGAAGATCAGCTTCAAATCCTGATCGCCAATCCGTCACAGCCGATCAGCGAAAGTCAGTGCACCCAGCTGTTTCAGCCGTTTTACCGGCTGGACGCCTCGCGCAGCCGCAAACTGGGCGGCAGCGGTCTGGGCCTGGCGATCACGCAGGAAATTGTGACCCGGCTGGGCGGAACGATTCAGGCAGTCTGGAAAGACGGCGAATTCCAGATTCAGATTCTGCTTCCGAAAGGATAATCAAGCGGACTCTGGACAGACAGAGCGCTTCCGAAATCGGAATTTCTGAGCTTGATGATCCGAAGCGTCTCTTTCGCATTTGAGCTGTACTGCATCATTGAATTGAAATCAAAACGGACTTTTGAGGAAAGTTGTTTTCCTTGCGCCCGTAGAAAGGAAATACACTATGAATTTCATTCAGCGTGCGCTGCGGCACTTATCCCGCAGCAAGACAAAATCACTGCTTCTTACCCTGACGTTTTTTCTGATCGCCAACTTTGTGGTCGTCGGCTTTTCGATCAGCGCGGCCGCGGCGGAAGCCAAGATTGAAACGCGCCGCAAAATGAATCCGGTCGTCGAGTTTACGATGGACTTTGACGCCTGGTATGAAAAATATATGAGTCTGGATTCGGAGGAACGCAAAACCTTTGCCTATCCGAAACCGGATCCGGAGCTGGTGAGAAGAATGTTAGCCGATTCCCGTGTTAAATCCGCGGACTGGACGCGCTCCACGTTGGGCTATGCGGACGGGTTTGCGCCGGTGGAGATCCAGCGGCCGCAGAAGACGGAGGACGAGGAGGACGACGGGATGTTTTCCACCTCAGTCGTCGTTTCGGAAACGATGTCCGGCAGCGGGCAGGCGACGAACCAACAGCCCAACATGACGCTGCTGGGACTGCTTTCGCCGCAGCTGAACAAGCTGGCGGACGAAACGTGGAAACTGGCCCAGGGCCGGATGATTACGCAGGAAGAAATAGATAACGGAAGTCCGGTCGCCGTGATCGACAAGCGGCTGGCGGAAGCGAATAATCTGTCGGTCGGCGATTTCATCCGGATCAAGCTGTATTCTGACGACGAGATCAACGCTGTGGCCGATACTGCCAACGACAACGTCCTCGAACTGGAGATCGTCGGGATTTTGGACAGCGCGGAGGAGCTGAGCAGCGAGGAGCTGCAATGGGCCAGCGAATATTCCCATCCGGCCAATCAGGTGCTGATGCCGCTGCCATTGTACGCACAGCACGACATCGCGCTGATGGCGCTGTTCCATCAAGCCAACCCGAAAGTGGCCGAAGCCAGGCTGGAAGACTATAACCCCTCCAGCGCCGTGTTTGTGCTGAACGATCCGCTGGAGGTCGATGCCTTCCGCGGGGAATACGGCAAAAATCTTGACGAGTACCTGATCATGGATGCCAACGATGAGATGTACCAGCGTTTGTCGAAGCCGCTTGACACCCTGACGGTGTTCTCCGATCTGATCGTGGCGGTCGTTCTGATCAACGCGGTGGTGATCATTTCCTTAGTCAGCGCATTGACGTTGAAGACGCGGGAAACGGAGATCGGGGTCTTGCTTTCCCTTGGCGTGTCCAAAGTCAAGATTGTCGGGCAGCTGTTTACGGAGCTGTTGATCACGGCGATGATCGGCTTTGCGCTGGCCTCCGCGACGGGGTCGATGCTTGCCGGAAGCGTCGGCGAGAAAGCGCTGGCGATGCAGGTGCAGGAAAACCAGACAAGCGAGCCGGGCGTCTTCACGTATTCATCTTCGGATTCCTTGTTTAACGAAGTCAGTCAGGAAGAGGTGACGGCCAGCTATCACGCCGGTGTGGATGCAGGCATTCTGATTCAGATCTTTATTTTGGGCGTCGGCGTGGTCTTCATCAGTACCCTGATACCGTCGATGATGGTGCTCCGTTTCAATCCGAAGAAGATCCTGATGAGTCAGAATTAGAAAGGACAACCGCATGTTAAAATTAGTAAACTTAAATTATGGCTATACCGACGGCGCGAATCGCCGCAGCATCCTGCGGGATTGCTCGTATACGTTTGAGGAAGGACGGTTTTACACTATTCTGGGACCTTCCGGCAGCGGCAAGACGACGCTGCTTTCGATCCTGGTCGGCTTAGACAGCGCTGAAAGCGGCGAGATCTGGTACAAGGATGAACAGATCACTCCCAATCGGCTCTATCATTACCGCCGCAATCAGATCGGCATCGTGTTCCAGCAGTACAATCTGATCAACTACCTGACCGGTATTGAAAACGTCGAGCTGGCCATGACGGAAACGGATAACGCCGTGCCCGAAAACCGCCGGGAAATTGCTTACGCGCTGCTTGAAAAGGTGGGGATTGTACGCTCCAAGGCGGAGCGTCCGATTTCCAAACTGTCCGGCGGCGAGCAGCAGCGGATTGCGATCGCGCGGGCGCTGGCTGCCAATGTCGATCTGATCTTCGCGGATGAACCGACCGGCAACCTCGACACGGCGACCGAACAGGAAATCATCCGGATCTTCCGCCTTCTGGCGGAAGACTTCGGCAAGACCGTCATCGTCGTTACGCACTCGGAAACCGTTTCTCGTTTCAGCGATGAGCGGGTGCTGCTGGAAGATGGGCATCTGCATCGGCTGCCGCCGGAGGCGGAGGCGGCAGGGGTCTGAGAACCGGGAGTGCGGAGCAAAGATTGTTCAATATTACAACGAATAAAGCACCGCCAGCTTGAAATGTGAAAAAAGTAACAAAATCATGGCCTTTCAAATCCTGCCGAGGTATAATAGATGTAGTTAAAAGGAGGAACAATTCATGATGATTCAAGATCGATTTGCCGGCAAGGTCATGGTCGTAACCGGCGGTACCTCGGGAATCGGCAAAGCCGTATGTTTAAGAGCGGGCGCGGAAGGCGCGAAGGTCGTGATCGCCGGACGAAATCAGGCGCGCGGCGAAGCGATTGAAAAGGAAATCCGCGAAGCGGGCGGCGAGGCGGTATTCATTCAATGCGACGTTACCAGAAAAGAGGATATTATCAATCTGTATGCCAGGACCGTTGAAATTTACGGACGGCTGGATATCGCGGTCAACAACGCGGGCATCGTCGGCGATTCCAAGAAGATCGAAGATCTGACGGATGACGACTGGTTCAGCGTGGTCAATGCCAATCTGAACGCGATGTTCTATTGCATCCGGGAAGAAATCAAATATATGCTGAAAAATGAAAACGGCGGCGCGATCGTCAACACGGCTTCTGTTGCAGGAATCCGCGCAACCCCGGCGGGACCGGCTTATGTCGCAAGCAAGCACGGCGTCGTCGGTCTGACGAAATCCACAGCGATGGACTATGCCAAAAACAACATCATCTGCAACGCGGTCTGCCCGGCCGGCACCGATACGCCGCTGACTGAAGCGGCCAAGGAAAAGATCTATGCCAAGATCGCCGAATTGAAGGCGCAGGGCATTGATCCTTCCGAATTCATGAAGAATTCCATGATCGCCGGCAAGACCCAGACCCTGCAGGGCCGCAACGCGACTTCGGAAGAACAGGCGTCGACCATTCTGTACTTCGCTTCCGATGAAGCGCGTCACATCACCGGTTCGATCGTCGTCGCCGACGGCGGTTTCACCGTCTATTAAGCCTGAAATCTGATAACCAACCAGGAGAACGGGAGACATCTTCCGTTTTCTTTTTTGTCCTTTGGGAATGAAGGAAAAGAATCGTCAGACGGCGTGATCACTTGAAGCTCAGGATTGAAATTGAATTGGGATCCGAGGCAGAATCATTACGAAATGTGAAACAAATTCGCCAGCTTAAGAAAGTCTTCAGGAAGTTCACGGAACCTTCACCCGTTTTTGATACGAATCCCATAATGTTTGTTTATAATACAAGCATACAAGGAAGGAGGTATCCAGACGAATAATCAGCTGAGAAAGCATAAAAAATAAGTTCCCTTTTCATAAAATAATTTTTCCCCTCTTAAACTATAAAAACAAATTGGAAGGCCGGCTTCCCCTCCGGCCTTTCGAAAGCACCTGCCGCTCCCCTCGGCAGGTTTTTTCTGTTTTTCTTTTAAAAGTAAATTTGATGGAAAGTCCAGTCAGGAAAAGCTTGAAAATTTCCCCAATCTGGCAGAAACTAAAGTTAATCCAGAACGAAGTGTGGATATCGAAGAATCCGGAGGAAATGTCTATGGAAATCAAGCACATACAAGACCATCTGATGAGTGTAGAAGAAGGATATGTCCGTTGTTTTCTGATTGAAGGAGAAACAGGAGCGCTGGTGATCGACGGCGGGGTGGAAACAGGTCTGCGAAAATTTATGGAAAAGCAGACGTCTCAGAAGCTGACGTTTCTGTTGACGCACAGTGATCCTGATCACACGGCGGCCTGCGGCGAGTTTGAAGAAATCCTGCTTCATCCTGCCGAAATGGCCCGGCTGGCGCGGAAACAGAAAATTCAGAACCGATTTGCCGCCATACAGGAGGGGGATTTGCTTGATTTTGAGCCGTATCATTTTGAGGTTGTGCTGATTCCCGGCCATACGCCCGGCAGCATCGCCTTGTGGGAAAAAGAAAAACGGTTTTTGATCAGCGGCGACAGCGTGACGAATGCGACGACGTTTCTGTTTGGCGAGGGCCGGAGTCTGCCGGCGTATTTATGCAGCCTGCGGAAACTGGCGGCGATCGCGGGCCAGCTCAATGTGATCTATGGTTCACATGGACCGGTGGAGGTCCCGCCAACGAGGATCAACGAGTTGATCGCGTTGTGCGAACGGGTGGAACGCGGTGAGATTCACGGGGTGCCGGCCGAGCGTTTTGCGGGCGATATTCAGGAATATCGTCATCAGGGCGCGGCAATTTATTATCCAGCTTTAACTCAAGAATAGAAAAAGACGGCTGTCTTTCTGAGATTCCGGCGGCGATTGCCGGAAAGGCCAGAGAGAGACCGTCTTTTTTTGTCTTGTTGGACTAATCCAGCTTACTTTCGCCATTTGTCAGCTGGTAGCGGATTTGCGAGCGGTCGAAGTCCGGAATCTCATCGCTGAGGATCACGGCCTGATCCAGCCGGGAGAATTTCACCGGATAGAGCTTATTGAACTTGGAGCCGTCTGCCAGAACGAACGTCGAGCTGGAATGGGCGATGACTTTCGCCTTGACGTCTGCCTCCTGTTCGTTGGTCGTCGTGAAGCCGACCTTCTCATGGATGCCGTTAACACCGAGGAATGCGATGTCAAAAAACAGATCGTCCAGCTGGCGCAGCGTGAGATTGCCGGTCACCGCTTCGGTCGTCCAGCGGATCGTGCCGCCCAATAAGATCGTGTGCGTCAAGCTGCGCTTGAGCTTCGCGATATGCGGCAAACCGATCGTGACGACCGTGATGTTTTTCGCGCGCACATAATTCAACATTTCATAGGTGGAACTGCCGGCGTCGACGTAGATCATCTGATTGTCTTTAATCATGCTTGCGGCCAGACGCGCGACCTGATTCTTGCTTGAAATATTGGTTTCGGATTTGATCAGCATCGGCGGTTCTTCGGACTGGCCGTCGTTGAGCCGGACGCCGCCATGATACCGGCTGACCATGTTGAGATCCTCCATCTGCTGCAGATCACGGCGCACCGTCGCCTCGGAAACACGCAGCAGCGAAACCAGCTCACCGACGCTGATCGCGGTGTTTTCGCGGCACAGGTCGATGATGGCCGCCCAGCGTTGTTGTTTTATCATCGTTTTCGCCTCCGGAATCATTATAACATTCATTCGTGTTCCATGATCGAATTTGAGTGAAATAATTCATAATTCAATCAAAAAGAATGATTGCTTCTGTAAATGACCGTGATTGTTTTCGAAAACGATCAAAATATGCTTGAAATCAGTGCTGATATCGCTTACATTGAAAACGCAGGGAGGTATACCACGATGATTATTACACTCACGCTGAATCCTTCGATCGACTACACGCTGACGGTGAATGAACCGCTGCTGGACATCGAGGTGAACCGCACGACTGGTGAACAGATGAAGGTTGGCGGCAAGGGTTTGAATGTTTCGATGATGCTGAATAAGCTGCAAATCCCGTCGCGGGCAATCGCGCTGCTTGGCGGCTTCACCGGCGATTATATTGAACAGGCACTGCGGTCGTATCCGCGGATCAATCTGACGCGGGTGCCGGTCGAGGGCATGAACCGGATCAACGTCAAGCTGTATCATGGGCCGGGCACGCTGTGCGTCAACGCCCGCGGGCCGGAAGCCGGAGCTTCTGTCCGGCAGACGCTCTTAGACTTGCTGGAAGCGGCAGGACCGGACGACTGGGTGCTGGTGTGCGGCAATATGATGCGCGGGTTGGATGCGGATTTTCTGACTGGGCTGTGCGCGAAAGTGCATCAGCGGCAGGCCAGACTGGTCATCGACATGGAAGCTTTGTCCCCCCAGTTAATTCAACGGTGCCGGCCGGATTTGATCAAACCCAACTTCTACGAGTTCAAACTGCTGACCGGACAGCCTGACCTGACGCTTGACGAACTGCCGCAAGCGGCCGCGAAGCTGCGCGAAAGCAGCGTCGGCAACATTCTTGTTTCGTTGGGGGCAGAGGGCGCTCTGTTGGCAGCCTCTGACGGGATTTACCGACTGAGCCAGGAGCCCGTCGCGGCGGTCAATCAGGTCGGTTCCGGCGACGCGATGCTGGCGGCGTTTGTCGGCCGGTTATCCGAAGGCCGGTCCAAAGCGGAAGCGCTGGCCTGGGCCGGGGCGGCAGGAAGCAGCGTCGCGATGACCCATGATGAAGTGAGCGCCGGCCAGATCGCTCAAGGACTTCACCGCATGCACGTTCACAAGCTCTAATCCAGCTGCCGGCCATCAAACTGATGGAATCCGAAGAAAAAAGAGGAGAGAAAAACCATGGCAAAAAAATTGAATTACGCCGACATGGCCGCCGCGATCATTACGCAGCTGGGCACTCAGGAAAACCTCACCAACGTCAATCACTGCGCGACCCGGCTGCGCGTGGTTGTCCGCGATCCATCCAAGGTTGACGCCGCGGCGCTGAAGAAGATCGACGGCGTGCTGGGCGTCGAGGTCCGCGAGAATCAGGTTCAGGTTATCGTCGGGCAGATCATCGAGGATCTGTTTCTCGAAGTGGAAAAACGCGTTGGGAAGTCCAGCGCCGGGGGAGCGGAGAAGCCGAACGAAAAAAAGCTTGTCGCAATCTTCTCCAATTTCCTGCAGCTGATGGCGGGGATCATGAGTCCGGTCATTCCGTCCCTGATCGCCGCCGGCTTTCTGACCTGTCTGTTATTGCTTCTGAATCTGGTCTTCGGGCTGGAATCGACCAATTCCACCTATGTCATTCTGAATAACCTGGCACAATCCGTCTTCTACTTCCTGCCGGTCTTCGTCGCTTACACCTCCGCAAAGAAATTTGACACGGAACCGGTGCTGGCGATGCTGCTGGCCTGCTGGCTGCTGTACCCGGATTGGGTAGCGATGGCTGCAGCCGGCGGCTATACGAGCTATTTCGGTATTCCGGCGTTGTTGACAACGTATAACGGCGCGGTCTTACAGATCATTCTGTCAGTCTGGGTGATGTCCAAAATCGACCAGCTGCTGAAAAAAGCGCTGCCGCTGTCAGTCCGTCATTTCTTAAAGCCGTTCCTGCTGATTCTGATCACGTCAATCATCACGCTGACGCTGACCGGTCCGTTAGGCGGGTTAGTCACGAATTATATCGCGATGTTCATCGCCTGGATCCGCAATTATGCCAGCTGGGCGGCGGTGCCGGCGATCATCATCTTTGCCAGCACGATCGGTCTGTTATGCCCGGGCTTCCATCTGGCGCTGATTCCGATCGCGACGACCAGTCTGGCCACAGTCGGCTACGACGATTTCATCAATATCTGGTTCTTCTGCTGCACGATCACGCCGGGCTTCATCGCGCTGGCCGTGGCGTTAAAAACCAAGAACCGCCGGTTAAAGGAAATTGCGTTCCCGGCTTCGATCTCAGCACTGTTCGGCGGCATTTCCGAGCCAACGACCTATGGTATCTCCTATAAAATGCCGAAGGTTTACTTCTGCAGCATTGCGACTTCGCTGATCACCGGGCTGTACGCGGGCATCGTGCATCTGAAATGCTTTGGCTTCGGCGGCTATTCACTGACGAATATCCTGCTTTATCTGGGCGAAAACGGCGATACGACAAACTTCATTAAAGCGTTAATCGGCGTCGGCATCATGGCGGTCTGCTCGTTTGTCTTCGTGTTGATGACAAAGTGGGACGACAGCGTCTATAACGAGGAAGCGGACGAAACTGAAAACGCAGCAGTGGCTCTGACGTCCGTCGAGCTGTCCGCACCGGCGCAGGGCGCGTATATCGCGCAGGAAAACATTGCCGATCCGGTCTTCGCGGCCGGTACGCTCGGCGCCTGCTTCGGCATCCGCCCTGAAACTGACGATGTTTTCGCACCGGTGGACGGCGTGATCAATTCCATCGCTCCGACCCGGCACGCCATCACGATCAAGGCGGCCGGCGGGGCCGAGGTGATGGTGCATATCGGCATCGACTCGATGAAGTTGGAAGAGCAGGAAATTGAAACACTTGTGCAGATCGGCCAGACCGTCAAACGGCATCAGCCGATCGCCAGGATCGACCGTGAAGCCTTCGCAGCGAAACAAATGGACGATTCGATTATCGTCATTCTGTTAAACAGCGCGGCTTACGCTCAGGTTCATGCCGATGATCAGCGGCAGCAGCTGATCGCCGCGGCATAGAGAAACGGAGGAATCGGAATGCGGAAATATGCGAAACAGCTGTTGGATCAAATCCACGCGAAGGAACATGTTGAAACCGTGGACGGCGTTCCTGTCTTGATGAAACCGGTGCCGGACGACGACCGGCCGCATGTGCTGGATCCGCGGCTGCTGGAAGTGATCCGGATGAAACGGAAAATGTTTGCCCGGCGGGCACAGAAGGGTTACCGGCTTTCACAGGAGCGTTATCGTCCGGATAAAGTGACAGAGGATTTGTGTACTGTGGAAATCGACGTGGATGAGCGGCTGATTGATATCGGTCACGATCATAAAATTGACATTTATCTCTATCGGCGTCAATCCGATCAAGGCTGCCTGCCAGTGCTTGTCTATCTCCATGGCGGCGGCATGACGGCCGGGGATATGCGGCTGTTTGCCAATCAGATGCGGTTGATCGCTGAACTGGCTCATGCCGTGGTGGTGTTTCCGGAATATCGGCTGGCCCCGGAATGTCCGTATCCCGCGTCGATTGACGACGCCTGGGGAACGGTGCAGTGGGTTGCGGAACATGCCGACGAGCTGAACGTCGATCTGAACCGCCTGATGGTGGCCGGCGACAGTGCGGGCGGCGCACTGACAAACGCTTGTTTATTAAAGGATGAGAACGGTCTGATCAAAAAAGCATTTGAAATCTATCCCGCCGTGGACAGCACGGATTACCGCAGACAAACGCGGTATGTCTGGTCCTATGACGCGTATCCGATTCTTGAAGAACAGCGGGAAGAAGCCTTCAGCCGGATCGACCGGATTAAAAACAGCGCCGGCGTAAGCGAGGCGGAAAGTCTGTATCTGCAGGGGAAGACCAGCTATGAGAATCCGCTGGTTTCCGTAATTTACGCCCCGGCGGAAAGAATGGCGCAATTCCCGCCGATGGTGATCGTCAGCGCGGAATATGATTACCTGCGTGTCGGCAGCGATTATTTTGCCAGCCTGCTGCAGGAGGTGGGCGTTAACGTGAAGTCGGTGCGCTACTGCGGTTGTGATCATGGCTTCCTCGATCTGCTGGGGACGATCGTACAGGCGGAGGATCTCTGCGGTTTGATCGCTGAAGAAATCCGCGCGATGAACGGATAAACGATCAGGGAGACGGCCGAACCCGTCTCCTTTTTCCTCCATTTCGGCCCAGTTCAGGTTTTCTTTGTGATTGGTGCAGTTTAGGCGTGCGCCGGTCTGGGACGTGTGCGATAATGAGGGCAGAGAAGCGAGTCAGAAAAGCGTATCGTTTGAAACAGCCATCCGGGAGTGGATGGGGGAGGAGTGAAATTCATGTTGGTAACGATGAAAGAAATTCTCGACAAGGCCAGCGCCGGCAATTACGCGGTGGCGGCCCCGAATCTGTGGACGGAGCTGGACGCCCGGGCGGTGATCGACGCGGCGGAAGAGCTGCGGGCGCCGTTAATCCTGGATATCGCCTACCCGGCCAATCCGGATCTGTTTCTGCTTTGTCAGATCGCGCGGTATTTCGCTCAGCGCTCAGCCATTCCGGTCGCGATTAACCTCGATCACGGCGGCGCGAAGAAAGAAGTGCTGGAAGCGTTCAGAGCCGGATTTACGTCCGTCATGATCGACCGGTCGGCGTGCCCGTTTGACCAGAATGTGCGGGAGGTCAGGGAAATTGTCGAGCTGGCGCATGCGCTGAACATTTCCGTGGAAGCCGAACTGGGCCATGTCGGCATGGCGGATCAATATGAAACCGACGGCGGCGCAGCGCTGACGGATCCGGAAACTGCGGCGGAATTCATCCGGTTGACCGGCGTGGATTGTCTGGCGGTGGCTGTCGGCACAGCGCACGGCGCTTATCCCAAGGGCATGAAGCCGAAGCTGGATTTTGAACGGCTCGCGGCGATCAAGGAAAAGACCGGTCATTTCCCATTGGTGATGCACGGTTCCTCCGGCACCGATAATGAAACGCTGCGGAAGGCCTGCCGGATGGGGATTAATAAAGTGAATATCGCCAACGATCTATGTCAGGCCGCGGCCAAGGCGGCGAAAACCGCCGATCTTGAAGGCAATCATGCCTATGATCTCAGCGCGGTGATCTATGAAGCAGTCAAGACGAAGATGATGGAGATGATCGGGGTCTATGGTTCCGCTGGGAAAGCGGGTTAAAGTATTTCATTCGCTTTAGAAGAATATAAAATAAAATCCACAGAGCTTGGGAGTACGGCTCATGTGGATTTTATTTTTATGACAGGAGTAACCCGGTATTCGTCTTTTTATAATGTTTTTCTGAATTCTTTAACGATATCCATGAATTCTTTAACCCGCTGTTCATCAACCGCGTTTTCGAAAATGCCGTCAATTTTGAAGGTTGTCGCGCAGACCGCACCGTCAGCGACGGATAACTGCCGTGTGATATTATCTTTATTGCAGCCTGTATTGCAAAGAATTGGCGTACGCTTCACTGAGTTTTTGACAACAGAGAGAACCTGCGTATCGGTTTCGCTGCCGGCAGTCAAGCCGGAAACACATAAGGCGTCAGGACGATTGTTAAATTCCGTGGATTTCGCGATTTCCGCGATATTTCTATCTGCCAGATATTTTGCGGCTTCCGGGACAATGTTGAATAACATTTTAACGTCCTGTGCGCCGATTGCCATTTTGTGACGTACCGTTTTCCCAACGTTTGTATTCCATAAGCCAAAATCAGAGGCATAAACGCCGGAAATGATTTCACGGATAAATTTGGCGTCAACCGCAACCGCCAGGTCTAAGGAAGCGATAGGATCCCAAAGGCAGTTCACGCCATAAGGAACGGTAATTTCTTTCTTTAATTCACCGATAACATGAGCCATGGCCGCGATCGTTACCGGCTCAACTTTCGTCAGATAGGGCAGCGAAAATTCATTGGAAAACATGATGGCATCGACGCCGCCGTTCTGCAATGCGTGAAGGTCTCTTCTGGCGCAGTCCAGAACCTTAGCCATTCCCCCCTGCTTATCGTAATAAGGGTCTCCAGGAAGCGGCTGCAGGTGGCACATCGCGATGATCGGTTTTTTTACACCAAATAATTCTTCTAGCCAGTTGTTCATAATTAATCAATCCTCCTTGAACAACCCCATTATAGTGCAACCAATTTTATGTTTCTAGTGATCAATAATGATCAATCATATAACGAATTAATTGTTCATAAATCATAAAATTTGTCTATAAACGAAAAAAATAGGAAAAATAATAGAAAACATTCATAAAAAATCAATCATAAGTGTTATAATGGAAGCGGAGGAACAGAAGATGAAAAAATATTCAATGAAACAACGGATCGTTACTATGGTAAACGCGGCGATTTTTTTAGGCTTTCTGGGATTAACGCTTTCAATGTTTTTTGAATCAAAGAAAACAGGACTGGATTGGGCAATGCTGCTGATCTGTCTCGGTATCTTTGCGTGCGCGCTCTATTATGAGTATTTAAAGTATTTATATAACGATGCTCTGTATACTTTAAACTTTTTACTAAATCCGCAATCCGCAGAGGAGAAATATAAAAATTTATGCAAACTCGATATCACCCATAATTATGAAAAAAATACAGGGATTTTTGAGGTAATGATTTCAATCGAGAAAAACGACCCTGTTAAAGCACTGGAATTGATTAAAAAAAATGAAAAGAGATTTAGAAGCAATGTTGAATTGTTAATCATTATGTATTATTATCAAATCAGAGCTTATCTGTTGTTGGGAAATGCTAAAAAAGTAAATGAAGTTTACAGCGACGCTCAGGTAATTCGGAAAATGAAAAAAAGACCGAATATCATCAATTATCATGAGTTGGACGGATTGCATGAACTGGCATTGGGAAATAAAAAGAAAGCCTGCGACTATTTCAAACAGGTGGATGGTTCAAAAATGAATCCCAAGGAAATCCTCTTTATTTACAGTCAGTTGGCAGAACTCACCGCAGGTGAGGAACGTGCGGAGTATCAGCGCAGAATAGCGCAATTAAAAGGAGTTGCAAATCCATGAAAGTAAGCAAAGCGATAGTCAATGACCGGCGGATTAAAATTATGCGTCTGATTGAGGAAAAACGTTCAGTCAGCGTGGATGAGCTTGTCGAAAAATATCATGTTTCTCCAATCACAATTCGCCGCGATCTCCAGTATTGGGAAGACAAGGGAGCGATTATTCGAAATTATGGAGGAGCATCGTTAATCCAGGAATTTGTTGAAGATGAAGAATATGAAAGAACGACCTTTCAAAAAGCAATCGCCAAGAGGGCAGCTTTATATATTGAGGAAGACGACGTCATCTTTATTAATTCCAGCACAACAGCTTTAATGATCGTCGATTATATTAAGGACAAACACGTAACGATTATTACCAATAATGCCAGAGCGATTAATTATACGCCGGATCCCAAGGTTCTCATCATATTCACCGGCGGGGAGGTGCGCTTCCCTAAAAATTCAATGACTGGAGATTTTGCGGTGGCGGCCCTGAATAATATTACGGCGACCAAGTGTTTTGTAGGCTGCAGCGGTTTGACTGAGAATGGAATCTCAACAGGTTTAATGAAAGAGATGTTAATCAATCAGACCATGATCAAGCGGACAAGCGGCCAACGCTTCGTTTTATGCGACAGTACGAAGATCGGCGTCAGTTATTCATTCTTCTATTCCAGTTTGAAAGGCTTTGATTATCTGATAACGGATGTGAAAGCAGATGACGAAGTGATCGAAAAAGTAAAAGAGAATACCGGAATTAACGTCATCAAAGTGGAACCGCTAAAAGGCGGATGGAAAATATAAAATTGAGCTGTATGAAAAATGAGCGCGGTGTCGGAAAGCGGTAGCCTGATCTCCATGAAAAGCTCATTTTCAATACAGAAAGTCTCAGAATAGAAAAAGAAACAAAACCGGATCTCCATAATGAAAAAGCAATGAAATCTTTGAGCGGATTTCATTGCTTTTTTCGATTATGACCAGATTTCTTTGATTTTTTCTTTCATTCGGCGAGCTTCTTTAGCTGGATCCGCAGCTTTGCGGATTGCCCGCCCAAAGATGAAACAGGATACCGGGATCCCTCGGAATTTCTCCAGATCGTCATAGCCGATACTGCCGGTAGCCGCAACGTCGATACCCATGTCGCATAATTTTTTTAAAGTGGCGATTTCTTCTTCATCCCAACCGCCGGGTTTATCGCCGGAATGCTGCAGCGTCAGCTGGGAGATGCCTAATTCTTTCCACAGTTTAACGTCCTCAAAGCTCCAATGGCCATACAATTCGATTTGCAGCTTTGTGTTTAATCCGCGCTTTTTCGCTTCTGCCTGAACAGAAGTAATCGTGCCTGGCTCGCAGGCGCATAAAATCGTCGTGAAATCCGGCCGGCCATCCAAAAGCATTCCGCCAATTTTGCTTCCAGCATCCACAATTTTCAGATCGGCAAGCAAAGGCTTGTTCGGGTACATCTCCCGGAAAATTTTTACGACGCGGGCACCTTCCGCAGCGATCAGGGAATAACCGCATTCCAGAATATCAACTTCGTCGACAACACCGGTCTGGCAATCGCGGATCGCTTCTTCGGTGCTGGAACAGTCTAAAGCAAGCTGCACTGTAGGGATTTTCATTCTTTGTTCTCCTCCTTTATTTTATTTCTTAAAAAACGTTGAATACTTGGAAGCTGGCGAATAAAACCAAGTTCTTCTTCACACCAGACTTCTGCTGTAAAAGTCCCTTGGAAATCAGTATTTTTAAAGTGTCTCAGGACGCTGTTGAAATCGACTAATCCCGTTCCATAGGGAATATTGTGTTCGTCTTTTGAAATAGCGTCCTTGAGATGACAGGCCACAATTTCACCCTGACCGCCGGCGAGGTCGCTCACGACGTCGAATCCGTTATAAGCGACATTTCCAGTATCGGCATAAAGCTTAAACTGAGGATGATTCACCTTCCTGACAAACGCCGCGCATTGAGTAATTGTGGAAAAATGAGGCACATCTTCCAGGACCTCCATGGCCAGCGTGACCGGATAAGCCTGAATCAATTCCAGAATTTCAAATAATGAGGAAGCAAAACGGATTCTGGTGTCCGCGGTGCTTTCTTTTTGATAGACGTCATAAGGCGCTAACTGAATGATCGGAATCTTTAATTTTGCAGCGAGGATGATCGCTTTTTTTACAATTTCAATGCCTGCGTCAGAACGCTTTGGATCGCCTAAGGGATAGAAGCGGTTGGCGCTGAGTGCCATTGTTTGAAACGGCATCTCAAAATGATCGGCAAGTTTTCTCAATTCCGCGATCATCTCATCCGTCCAATCCAGACGTTTGATTCTTGGATCTTTGCCGTCGATGCTCAGTTCGATATAATCAAAACCGGCCTTTTTGGCAATGACGAATTTATCGCGCCAGGATAGAGCCAGGGGGATTCCTTTTTCATAAATTCCAAGAGGAATGCGTTCTAAATCTGTCATGACAAAAGAAGGAACAACCCGAAAGCTGTTCCTGACAAAGTTTAGAGGAAACTTGGGAATGGCAGATTTATATCGTGTGTAAAGATATCGTCAAACCCTCTTGGATAGTTATATGAAATCTTATCTTTATCATCCGGATAAACGAATTTTCCGCCAACTTCCCAAATAAACGGCTTGAATTTATATTGCAGGCGATTCTTGCGCATATACCACAGAACGAGAATTTCGTTGGTATCCGCTTTGAAATTTGTCCACAAATCATGATGGTAAGGAATCATGACTTTCGTATTCAAGTCTTCGCCCATTCTTAAAATATCGCTGGCTGTCATCTTATCAGTAATTCCGCGAGGATTTTCGCCGAAAGAACCGAAAGCAACGTCGATGTCAAATTGATTTCCGTGCTTGGCATACATATTGCCGAAGTGGGAATCGCCGCTGTGGTAAATTGTTCCGCCCGGCGTTTTTACGACATAGCTGACTGCGCGATCATCCATGTCGTCACAGGGCAGTCCCTTGATGTCGCCATGCGGCGGAGCGGTAATTAAAATCGTCCGGTCAACGGATTCAACGGCAGTAACTTCAATGTCTTTAATTTTGATGACGTCGCCTGGACGGACGGTAATCAGCCTTTCTTCCGGCACGCCCCAGCTGCGCCATAAATCCGTGGCAAATTTGGAACCGATGAATGGGACGTCCCGTTCTTCACCGTTGATGATTGTTTTCTTCTTGACGTTGCTTAAAACCGCGGCGGCAAGATTGATGTCGATATGATCGGTATGGGTGTGGGAAGCAAAAACAGCGTCGATTTCAGTAACCGCAAACGGATCAAGAACGGCTGGAACGGCCCGCAGGTTTGGCTGGAGCTGACGGGCTCCGGACATTCTGGCCATCTGATGATCCGGATCCATCATCTTTCGCTTTCCCTGATCATCATAGTGGGAACGTTTTCCTGAACCGCACCAATAATCCATCGCTATATTTGTGTTGTTTTCAGTTTTAATCCATAAACCGGTGCAGCCCAGCCACCACATGGCAAAAGTTCCTTTTTTTACTGTGGTTTCGGCAATTTCTTCATTGAGCCAGGTTCCCCATTCCGGGAAGGTGCCGAGGACCCATTTTTCGCGTGTTACGTCGTTTACGTTAGGCATTTTATGACCTCCTTTAATTTATGTTTTCATTATACATGCCAGTTTTTAGGATGAATAGCCTTTTATATGAACGATGTGAACGTTTTAAGAATAAAAATAAGAATGATATAGCAGAATGTGCTTAAAAGAATATAGAATGAAAACAGAATCAAAGGAGGGGATACCATGAAGATTTATCCATCAATAGCCTCTGCCGATCCGTTACGAATCGCAGAGGAGCTTGACAAGATCAGAGGACATCCACGAGTCCATGTGGATATCGAAGACGGTAATTTTCTGCCGAATATCACATTCGGTCAGAAAACGGTCAGAAAACTGATGCAGGATCCGGATTTTGTTTATGATCTGCATCTGTTGACGACACGTCCATACGAGTTTCTGCAGCAGATCAGCGACTGTCATTTTTCCCATATCTGTTTTCATTTCGAAGCTTCGGCTTATCCACTTCGGGAAATCAATCTGATCAGAAAAATGGGAGCTAAGCCGGGCATTGCGTTGAATTTTAAAACGGGAATCAGAGAATTGACTCCCTTTTTGTCCCAGATAGAGTATCTTCTGATCATGACTGCGGAGCCGGATGGCGAAGAAGAAAAATTCCAATCAAGCATGCTGGAAAAAGTGAAAGAAGCCCGCGAGTATTTGCCGCATAATGTTGAAATTTGGGCGGATGGAGGAATAAACGAAGGAAATATTTACCAATTAAACGAGGCTGGCGCGGATGCTATGATTATGGGAAGAGCTGTTTGGAATTGTGATAACCCACTTGAAAGTATTCGTCGTTTTGAAAAAATATAGGAGGAAAAACGATGTACGAAAATGAGAAACGGGCCATTTTGGATGCCTGCTTAAAAATGAAGGAATATCATCTGATATCGCTGACTGGAGGCAACGTTTCCATGGCGGTGGACGAAAACCGATATTTAGTAACACCGTCAGGCATGTTGTATGAAAAGATGACGATTGAGGATATTGTTCTGATCGATCATGATTGTCAGGTTATAGAAGGAAAGCGCAAACCTTCTTCCGATGCTTCAGCTTTAATTTATATCTTTGATCATCTGCCGGTAAAAGCGATCATTCATACTCACCAGCCTTATGCCACGGCGATAGGGTTTAATAACGACTCTTTGCCCGCTTGTATGGTAACGTTAATTGACGCGGCGCATGCACGGATTCCCGTTGCGCCGTTTACGCCTTCCTCGAATGTCGGCATGGGGCAGCTGGCTGTGAAATATGCCAATGATGCGACCGCATTGATTATGAAGCATCATGGCGTAATCGCCTATGGCAAAGATCTTGAAGAAGCGCTGTATTCTGCGGTTTATCTTGAGGAAGCGGCGAAGACCTATTGCATGGCGCGGATCATGGGGGCGGTTCCTGAACTTTCTGAAGACGAGATTGCAAAAGAGTCTGCGGGTTGGCTGAACTACGGACAGTAGGAGATAACAATAATCTTGTCAGACTTAAAATAGAACATAAAAATGATTAAATAATCATTAAATGTTATCAAAACTGGGCTGATTATTGGGAATAAAGAGACAAAAATCTTAAATATGAACAATGATTCATATAATTAATTGAAAGCGGTTTCTTGGCGTGTTACACTTTAATCAGCTTAAGCGGGAAAGGAGGGCTTGGAAATTCTTAAGGATATCGTTGATTCAAAGCATTACATTTTTTGCGAAGGTTTTTCCGACTGGACAGAGGCGATCAAGGCAGCGGCAGCTCCGCTGCTTGCCGAGGGGATTATTGAAAACACGTATGTTGACGCCATCATTGAAAATGTTAAAGAATATGGACCGTACATTATAATTGCCCCCGAAGTAGCCATGCCGCATTCAACGTTAGGCGGAGCTGGAGTGCATGATACGTGCATCAGCTTCATGAAAACAGAAAAACCAGTGGTTTTTGATCCCAACGATCCAACTAAAAATGCTCGTTTGTTCTTTACTTTAGCAGCTACCGATAATGAAAAACATTTGAGCAATATGGTTGCATTAGCTGAATTTTTACTTAAAGAGGGGGCCATTGAAGACTTATTAAAAGCAAAAAATGCCGATGACTTGATGAAAGCACACTGCAAATATTCTGAATAATTACTAATAAGGAGGGTATTATGGGATTTCTCGAATTGATTTGGGCGTATTTTGTTAACAATTTCTTGACTCAGCCAGCATATTTCATCGGTTTACTGGTCATCATCGGCTACATGTTGATGAAAAAACCTTTCCACGAATCCTGCGCCGGATTTATTAAAGCGGTTGTAGGTTACAAAATTCTGACGGTGGGTTCAGGCGGATTAAGCAGCACCTTCAAGCCGATTATTGCGGCGCTGCAGGATAAGTTTAATCTGAGCGCTATCGTTCTGGATACATATATGGGCCAGGCGGCAGCGCAGTCCGCCTTGGAAGCTGCCGGGAAGTCCTTCTCCCAGGCGATGCTTCTGTTATTGTTTGCCTTTGTCTTTAACTTGCTGCTGGTTAAGTTCCAGAAATATACGAAGATGCGTGCCGTCTTTACGACCGGTCATATTCAGACGCAGCAGGCGACCATCGCTTTCTGGTTTATCTTCACCTGCTTCCCGCAGCTTGGCGACTGGCCGCTGATGTTGATCATGTCGGTTCTGCTGGGACTGTATTGGGCGGTCGGATCAAACTTAACGGTTGAAGTAGCTCAGAATCTGACGGATGGCGCGGGGTTCTGCGTTGCCCATCAACAGATGTTCGGCATTGCGATCTGGTCGGCGATTGGCTATAAGTTCTTCAAGGGAAAAGATGGAAAAGTTAAGCGTCTTGAAGATTACGAACTGCCGGGCTGGCTGTCTATTTTTAATGAAGATATGGTTTCCACAGCTTTACTGATGACGCTCTTCTTTGCGGTAATTCTGCTGGTACTGGGTAAAGATTATCTGGTCAGCGCCGGTATGTTGGGCGAAGGCAAGAGCTTCCTGTTCTATATTCTGGATACCTCACTGGCCTTTGCGGTTTACCTGTCAATCCTGAAACTCGGCGTCAGAACCTTCGTCGGTGAACTGACGGCGTCCTTCCAGGGCATTCAAAGCAAATTGCTGCCGGGCGCTATCGTCGGCGTCGACTGCGCCGCGGGCTATGGCTTCGGTTCTGAAAATGCAGTGACCTTTGGCTTTATGTTCGGTGCGTTAGGTCAGTTCCTGGCTATCATCGGTCTGATTCTCTTTAAATCGCCGGTTCTGGCGATTGCGGGATTCGTCCCTGTCTTCTTCGATAATGCGACGATCGCGATTTATGTCAATGCGAAAGCAGGCGCAAAAGCGGCGATGGTCACAACCTTCTTCTCCGGTATTCTGCAGGTTGTCTGCTCTGTCATTGCGGCGATGGCCTTCACTTATAACGGTATCGGCGTGGTTGAATTCGGCGGATACATGGCAATGTTTGACTGGGCGGTAATCTGGCCGATCTTCACCTTCATCATGAAGTACCTGTCGTATATCGGCGTTGCGATCGTTATTCTGGTACTGGTCATGATTCCTCAGCTGCAGTACAAAAAAGATCCGGAAGGATACTTCCTGTGTGTCAGCGATTATGAAGCTTATAAAGAACACATGAAAAAGAAAGAGGCGGCTGCTTTATGATTAAAATCTTAATTTGCTGCGCGAGCGGATCGGGGACCAGCCAGCTGATGGCGATCACCGCTCAGAAAGCCTGTAAAAGCGCAGGCGTGGAGGCCAATGTCAAGCACTGCCCGATTGCCGAGGGAAAATCATCTGCACGAAACTATGATCTCGTGCTGACCTCTCCGGCTTTCATCAAAATGTTTGATTCTGCCAAAGCTGCGGGCGTCAATGTTTATCCGCTGAAAAATCCGCTTTCTCAAGATGAAATTATTGCTGCTCTGAAAGCGGCGGGATACATTTCTTAAATTCAAAGAAGTAGAAGAGAGCTATCCTGACCGATAGCTCTTCTTTCTTCACGACTGACGGGAGGTAAATAATGAAATTTGAGAAGATTCATTTAGATGACATCACACGCTGTTATTGTGCGAGTTCCATCACGATCGGCAAAGAAGTGTACGCTTTGTTTGCCAGTGAAAATCCGGAAAGCGTATGTTATTCCTATTCCGGCAAAAATTTTGAAAACCGTGAGGTTGTCTGGAATGATCGCGGCGGCTGTATGTCGATCGTTCCATTTCAGACAAGAGAAGGCGAGTTTCTGGCGGTCAACGAATTCTATCTGAAAGTGACTCCAAGCCTGGCAAAAATTGTTCATGGCCGAAAAACAGAAAATGGCTGGGAGATCGAGGATGTCTTCTCACTGCCTTATCTGCATCGGTTTGATCTGTATCATGTCGATGGAATTGATTATCTGATCTGCGCGACGATTGCCAGAAATAAACAAAATAAAGAAGACTGGAGCGAACCGGGGCAGATCTACGTCGGTGTTTTAGGCCCGGATTGTTCCCAGGGTGTTGCGTTAACTCTGCTGGTCGACGGGTGTTACCGCAATCATGGCTACTGCCGGGGAACTTATGAAGGGCGTGTCTGCGGTTATTTTTCCAGCGACCAGGGTGTGCTGCGGGTGCTGCCGCCGGATAGTCCTGACGGAGAATGGCGGGTTGAAAAGATTCTTGAGGGTCAGGTTGGCGAGATCGCCTTTGCCGATATCGACGGCGACGGCTTGGAAGAAATGATGACCATTGAACCTTTCCATGGAAATTCCATGAAAATTTATAAATTAAAAGAAGGACGCTATGAATGTGATTTTGTCTATCCGACAGAAGTGGATTTTGCGCATACGCTGGTGGGCGCTCAATTAAATGGAAAACCTTGTTTTGTAGGCGGCGTCCGGCGGGTGAACGCAGAACTCTTTGTCATCCGCTTTCAGAATGGAAACTATGAGGTGACTTCTGTTGAAGACGGCGTTGGTCCGGCAAACGTGGCAGTGATTCATAAAGAGGGGATTGACTATATCCTCTCCGCAAATCATACAAAAAATGAAGCTGCAATCTATAAGGTAGTGGAATAGGAGAAAAGAAATGCTGGAACAATTAAAAAAGGAAGTTTATGAAGCAAATTTGCTTTTGCCGAAATATCAGCTGATTACCTTTACCTGGGGAAACGTCAGCGGCATTGACAGAGAACGCGGGTTGATTGTGATCAAACCCAGCGGCGTCGACTATCAGTCGATGCAGGCGGAGGATATGGTCGTCTGCGATTGGCAGGGTAAGGTGGTCGAAGGCCGATACAAACCGAGCAGCGATCTGATGACGCATCTTGAATTGTATCGGCACTTCACAACGATCGGCGGCGTTGTGCATACTCATTCGCAGAATGCGACGGCGTGGTGTCAGGCGGGGAAAGCAATCCCCGCGCTGGGGACAACGCATGGTGATTATTTCTATGGGCCGATTCCATGCACCCGTCTGATGAGCGAGGCGGAAATCCGTTCGGATTATGAGCTGAATACTGGAAAAGTGATTGTGGAAACTTTTGAAACGCAGCAGCTTGACGCTGCACAGATGCCGGGCGTTCTTGTTCAAAGCCATGGCCCGTTTACCTGGGGAGAAAGTCCGGGCGACGCTGTTCATAACGCAGTGGTTCTGGAAGAACTGGCAGAGATGGCATGGAAAACCCGGCTGATTAATTCCGAGGTTTCTTCGATGCAGCAGACGCTTCTTGACAAACATTATCTGCGCAAGCATGGACCAGGAGCTTACTATGGACAGAAATAAACCGTATCTGTTGGGAATGTACGAAAAGAGTATGCCGGCAGATCTGTCCTGGAAAGAAAAACTGGAAAACTGCCGGGCTTTTGGTTTTGACTGGCTTGAGATCAGCATTGATGAAACAGAGGCGAAATTAAGCCGTTTGGATTGGACGCCAGGCGAGCGTCAGGCGTTGATCAAAACGATGCAGGCGTGCGGTGTTCCGATTTCTACAATGTGCTTGTCAGGCCATCGCAAATACCCGTTAGGCTCGCTGAATCCAAAAGATCATCGGCGTTCGCTGGAAATTATGGAAAAAGCAATCGACCTTGCTTCCGACCTGGGTATCCGGCTGATCCAGCTGGCAGGCTATGACGTTTATTATGAGGAAGGCTCTGATCAAACTCGCCGCGAATTTATCAGGAATCTGTGCACGGCGGTCGGCATGGCGGCGAAAAAAGGCGTAATCCTGGGCTTTGAAACTATGGAAACACCGTTTATGGATACAGTGGAAAAAGCTATGGACTATGTTCAGCTTATCGACAGCCCTTATCTGGGAATCTATCCTGATATAGGAAATTTGACCAATGCTTCCCTGCTGTATCATGTTCCCGTCTGGAAGGATATTGAAAAAGGAAAAGGACATTTGTTTGCGGCGCACCTGAAAGAGACCCGTCCGGGAGTTTATCGGGAAGTGCCTTTTGGGACCGGACATACGAACTACCCGGAAGATCTGCGAAAACTGAAAGAGCTTGGGGTCCGGATGTTCACAGGCGAATTCTGGCATACCGAGCAAAATCCTGATTATCCGGAAATTTGCCGGCAAGCCGCGTGTTTTCTGCGCCGTCAGCTGGATGAAGTGTTCCATGATTAAATTGATTGTCTGTGATCTGGACGGTACGCTTCTTAACGACAGGAAACAGCTGGACAGTCAGATTCTTCCGGTGCTGGACGCTTTGCGAAAAAAGCATATTCTTTTTACTTTGGCCACCGGCAGGAATGAAGCGATTGCCAGGGATTATGTCGATCAGCTGGGCATTGAAATTCCTTATGCTGCGGATAACGGCGCCAATCTATATTGCCGCCATCGGTTATTGCAAAGTGAAAGCCTACAAAAAAAGGATTCAGAGTGGATCCTCACGCGGCTGATGGAAGAAGGGATTCCGTTTACTTTTTTTGATCAGCAATGCGGTTACAGCTTTTCCAGTTCAAAAAAGCTGAATGAAATCCGCGGTTTATTTTCAGGACGGTTAAAACTGAAACAGGTCAGAGAAAACGCGGTGTTTGCGGATGGGGATATTTATAAATTGACACTGGATTCGGCGGGATATCCACTTATTGAAAATCTGGTCCGGGAAGTAACAGAAAAATGTCCGAAGATTGCTTTTAAGCGGTCGGAAGATTCGTTGTATACGATAACGGCGGCGGGAACAAGCAAGGGGCAAGCGCTGAAAAGCATTGCCGGAGCGCTGAAGATCGAACTTTGCGATGTTTTGAGCATCGGCGATAATTTCAACGATATCGCCATGTTTGAAATCAGCGGACACAGTGTGGCGATGGGCAACAGTGATTCTCTGGTAAAGCAAAGCGCTGATGAAGTTACGCTATCCCATAATGAAAATGGCGTCAGTCAGTATCTGATCAAAAAACTATTAAATTCAAAGGAGGAATTATGGACGAGTTAATCAATCATGCCAAACATATTCGTCAGAATATCGTAAGGCAGGTGTATTTCGCAAAAAGCGGACATCCGGGCGGCAGCCTGAGCAGCGCTGATCTTCTGACTGCGCTGTATTTCAAAGTGATGGATATCAACGAACAGAATGTGAATTCGATAGACCGCGACCGGTTTGTCCTGAGCAAGGGCCATGCTTCGCCGCTGCTTTATGCGGTTCTGGCGGAAAAAGGATTGATTAATGATGCGGAATTAAATGGTTTCCGCACCTTGAATTCCAAATTGCAGGGACATCCGAATATGAACTATGTACCCGGGGTGGATATGTCGACCGGTTCGCTGGGTCAGGGGATATCCTGTGCTGTGGGCATGGCGCTGGCGAATAAACTGGATCAGAACGAACATCGTATTTATGTTCTGATCGGTGACGGTGAATCGGAAGAAGGTCAGGTCTGGGAAGCCTGCATGGCTGCCGCGCATTATCAGCTGGATAATTTATGCGTGATTTTAGACTATAACCATCTTCAGATTGACGGTGATCTTCAAGAAGTCATCAGTCCGGAACCATTTCAACCCAAGTTTGCGGCTTTTGGATTTCATACACTGGAGATCAACGGGCATTGCATGACGGAAATTCTGACAGCGTTGGACAAAGCGAAAACCTTGAAAGGCAAACCAACGGTCATTATCGCTCATACTGTAAAAGGCAAAGGTGTTTCGTTTATGGAAAAGAAAGCGGCCTGGCATGGGACCGCGCCTGATGCCGCGCAATACAGTCAGGCAATGCAGGAATTAGGAGGTAAAACAGAATGAATACCGCAACCCGGGAAGCTTATGGCCGTGCGCTCGCAGAACTGATTGTTGAAAAAAAGGATATCGTGGTGCTGGATGCGGATTTAACGAAATCGACAAAGACGATTGAGGCGAAGAAAGCGTGTCCTCAGCGGCATTTTAATATGGGCATTGCGGAAGGAAACATGATGTCGGTCGCGGCCGGTCTGGCGGCCAGCCGCAAGGTTGTCTATGCTTCCAGTTTTGCCATGTTTGCGGCAGGCAGGGCTTTTGAACAAATTCGCAACAGTATTTGTTATCCGAATCTGAATGTAAAAATCTGCGCTACGCATGCAGGCATCAGTGTCGGCGAAGACGGCGCTTCGCATCAGGCGATTGAAGATCTGGCCTTGATGCGTGCTTTGCCGAATATGAAGGTTTTCCAGCCTTGCGACGCCCGTGAAACCGAAGCTGTGATCAAAGCTGTTTATCATCTTGATGGTCCTTGTTATGTGCGGCTGGGCAGGCTGGCGGTCGAAGATGTTTACGACGACAGCTATCAATTTGAATATGGGAAGGGCATCGTATTGAGAAAAGGTGTGAAGACGGCAATTCTTTGCAGCGGACTGATGGTTCAGGAAAGTCTGAAAGCTGTCTTGAAGATGACTGAGATCACGCCGACGGTAATCAATCTGCCTACGATTAAACCGATAGATGAAGCGTTGATTATCGAAACCGCAAGGTCACATGAAGTGATCGTAACGGTTGAGGAGCACAGCGTCATCGGCGGGTTGGGCAGCGCCGTAGCCGAGGTGCTTTCGCCGCTGGGACTTCCTTGCCGGCATTATCGTTTGGGAATGCAGGATGTTTTTGGACGCAGCGGAACACCTGCGGCTCTGCTTGACTATTACGGATTGGACGCCCGGCATATTCAGGCTTTTGTAGAAAACGTATCTCGTTAGTGTTTTTTCTTTGAAATCAATCAATTTCAATCCCATGATTTCCAGGCATCATGGGATTTTTATAAGAATAAAAAAGCATCGGCGTTCCTGATGCTTTTTTATCAAAAAGGTATTTATCCAGCTTACTCGTCTAAGATCGGCGTCAGCGATTCATTCCAGACAAACTGACTGGCAACAGTATAGACGTTTGTTCCCGGCACATGATATTTCGCATCCGGATAATCCTTGTAAGCAATGATATTGCCCATGCCGTTGGAGAACGTGCCGGCATTATACAGCTGCGATCCATCATAGCCCAGCTGCTCTAACAGGCAGATCGTGTACGCCGCTTCCACCCCGGCGGTGGAGATGAAGACGATCGGCTGATCCTGAGGAAACAGGTCGCGGACAAGACTTTCCGATTCTTCATAATTAGGGAAGAAGCTGCCGACGTCACCCATCTGCGCAATCACCTTGCCGTTGTCATCCCGAACTTTCGTCATCCGATATAAGACGTTGTCCTCGCGCTGATAATCAACCAGTACGCCGTAAAACGGAATGTTGACAAACCCGGCGACAGAGCCTTCCTCAGCCAGCTGCGCTGGGGAACGCAAGTCAAAGTAGAGCACGTCGTCAAGAAACAGATAGTCGTCCAAATTGGTGGGGCTGATCGGCGAATCGCTCATCAGCGCACTTTGCGGATTGGATTTTTCGGGCAGTGCGGAGGGCGTGGGCGTCTCTGACGGCACGGGCGGCGTTTGCGGTTTTGCGCATCCGCTTATCCATAAAAGACAGAGTCCTGCAAGCAAAATTTTATATTTCATTTTATTCACCTCGTTGAATTTCAAATTCGACAGTTTCCGGAAGCGGAAGGGACGTCAGGCGGCGTTGTTCCATGCCTTCGCTGACGGTGAGCTTTAAGTGCTCTTCGGCCTGCTCACACCAGGCATAATCAATGCCAAGCTGCGCTTTGTCTTCAAACCGGCGGATCATCGCGCGGCGCTGGAGGGGGTCTTCTATATTATAAAGGACAGTACTCAAAACATCCAGCGTTCCCGCCTGATCAGCGGCGCTCAACGTTACGCTGCGCAGCCAGTTTTCGCTGTATCCGGTGCGGGGATTGAGAATGTGATGGCGGCGAATCTGTTGATCGCCGTTTTGGATCAGAAAATAATTCTGGTCGTCGGCTGACGTCGAAACGACGCCCTGACGCAAGGTGAAGGCATAGAGCAGCGAAGCCTGACCGGAGGGATCGCGCACGCCGATCTTCCAGGCGTATGGCGCATCTTCCGGTGACCAGGCGATGATGGAACTGTTTCCGGCGTCCAGCAGAAAGGGGGTGTTCAACGGCTTCAGAGCGGCGGCCAGCTGATCGAGAATGTAGCCCTTGGCCATCGCCCCCAGACTGATTTCAAGCGCTCCTGAGCACGCCCCCGGTTCAAAGCGGACAGTCATCGCCTGAAAATCCAGCTGAATCACTTCGCTCAGTTTACCAGCTTCAGGCAGACAGCCGACGATTGCGCTGAGTGCTTCGGGATTCGGATCGGTATTCTCGGTGGGAAACGGCGCGAATTTGGGTTCCCACAATTCGCTCAGCGCTCCCAGCAGGGGATGGAACAAACCGTCGCTCAGCTGCGATAATTCGATTGCGCTTGTGAGCATTGCGGCAAGTTCAGGTTCGATCGGAATCGTTTCGCCGGGATGGTCATTGATATAAGCAACGTTGTGCAGCAGATTTCCCTGATCGTCGAGATAGCTGTGATGGGAGTCTGCCAGTTTGTGCCATTGGGGTAATTGAGCTTCGACGATCGCCGTCGCTTCCTCCAGCGTTTTCGGATCCGTCATGGTCAGCTGGATTGTCGTATTGAGCGGAAGAACGAGATTTCCCTCGCTGTCCGTTAAAACGTCAAAATAATTTGTGAAAGTTTTTTCTTCGTCGTTTTCAACGGAAACGTCTTTCTGACACCCGGGAAACAGGCTTAAACAAAGGAAAATTATTGAAAAAGAAAGTAATTTCTGAAAAAAATTCAAGATTTGAACCTCCTTGACCGGAGCTCTGTGAAAGGATGTAACAACTTCCCCAGTTGTTTTCCACAGGCCGAGTTGTTATAATAATAACATATTAAAGTGTCTTACGCACAGTGATTATCCAAAGTGAAAAAGCAGCGTTCATCCAGGACTGCTTTTCGTCTGTGCACGGTGCCGGGAACATCGTCAGGACGCTTTAATACTGTTTCAGGGAGTTTATAAAACAAGGAGGGAATTCATGAAAAAAGTTTGGGCAATTCTTCTGTCCTCTCTGATGGTGCTGACGTTAACGGCTTGCGGCAACAGCGGCAGCGGAACGCAGACGCCAACTCAGGGAACTGAGGGCGGTTCATCCACCCCATGCACAGCGGAGGGTGAAATCACGCTTGACAGCATTAACGAGTATCTGAACACAAGCGCCGACATGGGCGAAGGTTCGATGGCAAACGTCGTTGCGGTCGTACCGATCAGCCATATCAATGGTCCGCGTGAAGAAACCGATTTCTATGCCTTCGTCAATTTCAAGTATAAGGCGAGAAATTACATCAAGTATCAGATCACGTATTTGTCCTGCACCTGCCGCTCGGCGGATGTCAATTACTGGATGACAGCGTATGTTGAACTGACATTGCCGGAAAGCAAGAAGCTGGACGACGCGCAGGTTCGTTTCCTGTCGTTTGACCGCGACAGCGCCGATAAGTACACGGCGGGTTTCTGGGGCGACAGCAATCCGACCCCGGCGGGAGCGACTTACGACATGTTCAAGGCGGAATACATCCCGTATTTCATCGACAAGGACTATGCTTACATTAAGACGCTGAGCACGGTCGACGATATCGCAGCGGAAGATTACACTGCCGGCGAAGGCCGCGAAGGGCTGACGCTGGATACGTTCACCGGGTCTTCGGTTTCATCCAACAACATCATCAGAATGCTGAACGCGCTGATGGAATATCACGGCACTGACGATTATTTCAGCGCTGAATAAAAAAGGGAAAGAGGAAAAATCCAATGAAAAAGTTATTTGCGATCGCTCTGTCTGTTCTGCTTCTGGCCGGCTGCGCTTCCGCACCGCAGGAATGCCCGCCATGCGCAACTCCGGACGCGGCTGAACCAACGACGGCTGCTCCGGCACCGCTGCCTGAACCACGCGATACGACGAAGACCTACAAGCCTTCCAAGGATGCGGCGGATGAAGCCTGCACCGCGGAAGTCTGGGCTACCGGCTGCTCCAGCATCAACGTTGACAATCTGACGGAATACCTGAACCGCGACGATGTTCTGTACATCGACCTGCGCGATTACAACGACTATGCGAAAAAGCATCTGAGAAACTTTGAAGTTATTCCGTACTTTGCGCTGATTTTTGACGAAGCCGCAGGCACGGAAGGCAAGCCGCAGCTGTATGGCGGAACGCTGGAAGAACCAGTCGCTACGTATGAAGAATCCGCAGCACTGTTAGAAGCCATGTTCCCGAAGGATAAGACAATCTTCTTAATGTGCCAGTCCGGCGGACGTGTCGCCCAGATGATGAAGCTGATGAATTCCTTAGGCTACGACATGAGCAAGATCTACAATGTCGGCGGCATGGGCCAGTTCACAGATTCCAAGTTTGCCCCATATACGACGGACAACGCGGAAATCGTTCTGGAAGCGACCTATTCGTTTGAAGGCCTGACACCGGCTACGAAATAAGCACTTTTTAAACGCAAGGAAGCAGCGCCGAATTCAGCGCTGCTTTTTTTGCGCCGTTTTTACCAATTCTGGCCGACTGTGCCCGTTGTGTACGCCGCTCCAACAATGGTATAATAACAATGTTTTTATAACCCGCCGGCCGCATGGAAACAGGCCGGTTTATTAACAAATACAGAGGAAAACAACGATGGTCTTGATCAGAAGAGGCTCTGATTCCAAGGCAGATTCCAGCATGTTTTCCAAGATCCGGCACGCTGGGGCCGGGCGTTTTGACCGTTGTGATGAGCGGTGAAACGTGGAAGCTTCAAAAAAGAAGGAGGAAATCATCTCATGATGACTGTCGAACAATGCTATACTCAGCTCGGCGGCGATTACGCGGATATTACTCGGCGGATGGGAACGGACGAACGGGTGATAAAATTTCTGGGTATGCTTTTGCGGGACAACTCGTTTGAACAACTGAAAACGGCGCTGGAAAAGGAAGACTATGGGACGGCCTTCCGTGCGGCGCATACTCTGAAGGGAGTGCTGCTGAATTTAAGCCTGACGTCCCAGGCCAAGGTGATCAGCGAATTAACAGAGGTTCTGCGTCCGCAGCAGGCGAATGATCAGATCGGACCGCTGTTTGAAAAAGCGAAGGCTGCCTACGCGGAACTGACGATGGGGATTGAAGCGCTGCTGGGAAAGAATGAATAATGATGAAAGCTCGCGATAAAGTATTGATCGTTGATGATTCTGATATCAACCGGTCGCTGCTGGCCGATATGCTGGCGCAGGATTACGAGTTGTTGGAAGCGGCGAACGGATTGGAAGCCGTCACGATCATGAGTCAGCAATACAATGAAATTTCATTGGTCTTGTTAGACATCGTGATGCCGATGATGGATGGCTTCGAGGTGCTGGCTTCCATGAATAAGGCCGGGTATATTGATCATATCCCGGTGATTATGATTTCTGCGGAAACCTCCTCCGCTTATATTGATCATGCCTACGATCTGGGCGCGGCGGAATATATCAGCCGGCCGTTTGACGAGAAAACGGTCAAGCGGCGTGTGAAGAATACAATAATGCTGTATGCCAAACAGAAGTATCTGGAAAACATGGTTACTGAGCAGCTGCTGGAAAAAGAAAAAAACAACCTGGTGATGGTTGAAATATTAAGTCATATCGTCGAGTTTCGAAATGGCGAAAGCGGACTGCACGTCATGCATATCCGCGTCATTACGGAAGCACTGCTGAAACAGCTGTGTCGGATGACGGACCGCTACAACCTTACCACGGAACAGATTGCGATGATCTCCAATGCTTCCGCATTGCACGACATCGGGAAAATTTCAATTCCCGAGTCAATTCTGAACAAACCGGGGAAACTGACGCCTCAGGAATACGCTGTGATTAAAACCCACAGTGCGATCGGCGCGGAAATGCTGGAAAAAATTCACTATTTTGAAACGGAAAAGCTTGTGCAGGTGGCCCGGGATATTTGCCGGTGGCATCATGAACGGTATGACGGCCGCGGTTATCCGGACGGACTGAAGGGGGAAGAAATTCCGATTTCTGCTCAGGTTGTTTCCCTGGCGGATGTCTACGACGCTCTGGTCAGCGTCCGTGTATACAAAGCGGCTTATACGCATGAAGAAGCGATGCAGATGATTTTCAACGGGGAATGCGGCACCTTTAATCCTTTGTTGCTTGAATGTCTGAAGGAAGCCGGCCCGACATTAAAGAAGGAACTGAAAATTCGCTCGCTTTCCGGCGCCTCCCGGATTGAGCTGCAGGATATGGCGCGGAACCTGATTCAAAGCGGCAATGCCTCCAACCGAACTCTGGCATTGCTGGAACAGGAACGGACGAAATATCAGTTCTTTGCTTCGATGTCCAAGGAAATTCAATTTGAATATAATTTCCACTCCGATTTGTTAAGCATCTCCGAATGGGGTTCAGCCCAGTTGGGCATCAACGAAGTGATCATGCATCCGCTGAAGGATTCGCAGATTCTCAATTTGTTCGACAGCGCAGATTTTAATGATTTCCTGACAAAGATTCGCACGGCAGAGCCGGAGAATCCCATTCTCAGCGGCACTTATCCGTTAAACATTAAGGGTGTTTCACGGTGGTTTAAGGTTGTTGCGCGGCCATTATGGGTGATGGAGGAATCTTCAGAGCTCACCGGGGTGATCGGTAAATTCATTGATGTGCATGATGAACAGATAGAACTGGATCAGCTGAAGCAGATGGCAAAAATTGATTCCCTGACGGGGTTGTACAACCGGGCTTACGCGAAGCGGGCACTGGATACGATCTTGAACACCGGGGGCCATGCGAGTCAGAATTTTGCGCTGCTGGTCTTCGATATCGACTTTTTCAAGAGCGCGAATGATGAATACGGCCACCTGTTCGGTGATCAGGTGCTGGCCAACATCGCCCGCCGGATACAGGCGAATGTGCGCAAATCGGATATTTCTGCCCGGATCGGCGGAGATGAGTTTCTGATCTTTATGGAATACAAGGATCATCTGGAACAGATGATTGAACGGATCTTTCAGGCGCTCAATGGCAGCTATCAGGGCTATGATATTACGGTCAGTATGGGCGTCGCCTGTTTTCCGCAGGACGGACTGGATTATCTGACGTTGTTCCATCATGCCGATCAGGCGCTGTACGCCGCAAAACGCCGCGGCCGCCGGCAGTATTGTCTGTATGAGAGTTCGATGCAGGATTTATTGACCGGGGTATCGGCTGAGGCTTAAGCGAGGGGCCAGAGGAATATCAGGATCCCGGCCGGATATCCGAATAGTCAAATTAAAAAAGAATGAAAAAGAGCGGTTTTCTCAGGTTCTTACTCGGTTTCGGGTAGACATAGAATATCCATACAAAGAAGCAGGCAGGATAAAGCGTTAAATGAAGCTTTATCCTGCCTGACGTTTTCTTTGCCCAATTTCGAGTAAGAACCTTTCTCAAACGACCGCTTTTTTTTATCAGCGTTCTTTTAGTCAGGCAGGGCTTGAAAATAAAAAAGGAAGCCGCGCTTCCTGTTGAAGAATGAGAATTAATCTTTGATATTTAACAGTTTGCGATAAGCTCCGGAGGTCATGCCGGCGTCGATGAAATTGCCGACGCTGATTGCGATGAAGGGAAACAAAACAACGCAGTTGACGTCATATTCGCCATACAGGCCGTTCAGCATGAGCATCAGACTGACGCCGAAGATGATCAACGAAACGCCTACCACAATTTTTCGCGTGAACGTTTTCTGATACCGCTCGTAATCCGCCTGAAGATCGCAGATTAGCTCCCCGCTTAAATGGAAGTTCTGCTTTTCGATCTTTTCGATCTCCTGATAATCCATTCCGTTTTTGACCAGCAGCCCGACGCCGATCGCGATAAAGAACATCATGATCGCCACGCCCAGATCATTGTCAATCGCGATTACCGGCATGACTCCGCACAGGATAAAACCGACGCCGACGCTGATCCAGCGGGAAAAGCGCTGGTTGAGATCCAGATAGCGTTCTACCGTGTCGCGGTCTGTGGTGTAGGCGAAGCGTCCGATCAGGGAATCCTCTTCATGGATATCGTCCGGCAGCGTGACCGTGGAACGGGTTTCTTCCATCCAAGCCTGTTCTTCTTCTTCCAGCGGTTTAAAAGACGCCGGCTGTTGCCGGGTTTCCTTCATCAGTTCATCCAGAGAAATCCCCAGCAGGTCGCTGAGCTGGATCAGCTTCTCGACTTCCGGATAGCCTTGTCCGCTTTCCCATTTGGACACCGCCTGACGGGAAACGTTGAGTTCAAAAGCCAGCTGTTCCTGAGAAAAACCAACTTCTTTTCTTCTTTTTTGAAGTTTTTGCGCAAAATTCATGCGTGCTCACCAACCTTACATTGTTGCCTTCATTGTATTCGAAAATGAACAGGAAATCTACCAAGTTGTGTTTGCGTTTGCGGGCAACTTTAAGTTGCGGGCTTAAAAGTAAGGAAAACAGCGGCAAATTTACCATATTTTTTCTCTTTGAAAATTTCTGTCTGGACAAAAGGTTCGGTTGTTTTACAATGAGGGGGTAGAGAGCGGGGGTTTTTCCATGGAGAGTTTAATTTTGTCCCTCAACGTCGTGCTGCCGTTGTTATTTCTGATCTTGGTGGGGCAGGGTGTGCGGCGGTTGAAATTGTGCGATGAACGGACGTTAAAACAAATGAATCAGCTGGTTTTTAAATTATTTCTGCCCTGTACCTTGTTTAATAATATCTTATCGACAGATTTGAAAACGGTGCTGCAGCCGCAGTTATTGATGTATGCGGCGGTCTGCGTCTTGATCGCCTGCGGTGCGGGCTGGCTGATCATGCCGCGGATTACAGCCGATCCGCGCAAACAGGGCGTCATGATCATGAATACGTACCGGAGTAATGCCGTGTTGTTCGGCATGCCGATCGTGCAGCTGATCTATGGGGATTCGCAGTTAGGCGTCATGTCGATGTTGATCGCAGTGATTGTCCCTTTATTTAATATTCTGTCAGTGATTGTATTGGAATCCTTCCGTGGCGGGAAAGCGCGCTTATCCAGACTGGTTGGAGGGATTGTGACCAATCCGCTGATCATCGCGTCAGCGCTGGGGTTACTTTGCTTGTTTTCCGGGGTTCATCTGTGGAAGCCGATCGCGTCGGTAATCGGTGATATGGGCAAGGTATCCACGCCGCTGGCGTTGATTATTCTGGGAGCGGGCTTCCAGCCGGAACGCGTCGCTGACAATCGAAAAGAACTGATCGCCTCGGTTTCCGCCCGGCTGATCTGGACGCCGCTGGCGGCGCTGGGCTGCGCGGTGCTGCTGGGGATTCGCGGAGTGGCGTTAGTCAGTCTGCTGGCGATTTTTGCCTCGCCCAATGCGGTGTCTTCCTATTCGATGGCCGAAGGAATGGGCAGCGACAGCGAACTGGCGAGTCAGGGCTTATTGTTAAGCACCGTGTTCTGCATCCCGACGATCTTTCTGTGGGTTTTCTGTTTCAGTCAGTGCGGCTGGATTTAACGCGGGGAGGGAACCATTATGCGTATTTGTTTTCAGACCGATCCCCGGTTTTGTCCGGATCTTCAGCTTGAGCATCAGCGGGTGCTTGCCACAGTCCCGGCTGCCGCAAATTCAGACTGGATGGAATTGACCGTTGAGGTTCAGTCCTGGAATCCAGAACAATTTGCCCGGCAGCTTCAGCGCGTGCCGGCAGGCTTTGAACGCTTCAGGCAGGCGCAGAATTATGAAAGCGAAATTCCCGGATTGACTGACATGGCAGCGGAAATAAGCCGGCGGACGCTGGATCCGGTGGAATGGACTTTGGCCGCGATGACTTTAGTTCAGCAGCGGATGGCTTACGATCCAAATCTGGCGTTGGCCTATGATCAGGGAAGGAAAACAGGTCTTTCTTTATCCGAAGCCTGGATTAAAGGGAAAGGAACCTGCCGGGAATTTGCGATGGCGATGGCCGCGCTTTGTCAGGCGCAGGGCATTCCTGTACGCTTTGTGCAGGGAATCAGCGCTTGCGGCCAGCTGCATTGCTTTAATGAGATTGACTTGTATCCCTTAGGCTGGCTGCCGGTTGACGTTCAGGCAGGAATGCTCGGACAGTGGGGCAATCTTGCAGTGCTGCGAATTGCGGAAAAGATAGAGGATTTGCCAATGCCTTGCGAAGTAAAAATCAGGGGAATCAAGCCGCTTGTGATGCAGAGCGACCGTCAGGTCTATCTGAAATTGAAGAAACTGCCGGATGAGGTGGAAGGTTCGGGACAATTTCTTTTGCGACAATGGGTTGGAAAAGCAGGCGTTCGCTGCTTTCTTCATCTTACTTCCGAGCTGGAACAGAACGAAAAGCTTCAGGGGTTGTCCGATCGGGTGTTTTCGATAGTCAGCGTATTTTCAAGGGAAAATCACTGGATGAAGGTAGGAGAAGCTTTCAATGCCGCGGTGCTTCCAAGAATGGAAATACTTTGCCGTCAGCTGAAGAATAACGACATCCGCGCCCGGCTGGCCGCCGGGATAAACTGCAATTCCCAAACAGCGGCGGTCTGGGTGGAAATTGCGGTTTCTGAAACCTTGTGGGCCAAATTGGACCTGGCGAAAAAAACACTCGATTTTAAACCGGAGTGGGTACGCCTGGTGCAGGCTCGTTCGGTCGCTTCCTTACTCGCAAAGTTGAAGGCAACGCTTGGAAGCTAAGATTGTGGGGAACCCCCTTTAACTCTCAGAAAAGCAAATTAAAAATATTGCCCGCAGCTTTAAGGCTCTTATTCAGTGTCTGGGGCTGGTTTGGCATTTTTATAGAAAGAAGCAGGCGGTATAAAGCGTTATGGAAAGAAATAATACCTCCTAAAGTGGTTTGGTTATTTACCTTATCTGCGTGAGAGGGTTCATATCAGAAAGCTTTGTACTCCCTGCCTTTTTATCTTGACTGAGTTTGGAAAAGAAGCGGGTTCAGAGTGGTTCAGTCTATGCTCCAAATTTTATGGAGCAGGCTGTCTTCGCATCGGATGTCAGATATGCCCCTGTGACAGCGGGGGAAAACCCGATTCTCCGCGTCTTCCACTGCCGTTAAGCTTGTTTTTGTCGTTTTATCCCCTTACCGATCAGTTTATTGACAAAAAAGGCGGAAAAGAAGAAATCATCCGTGTTCCGGAATCCTTTTTCACATTCTTATTCAGGAAACGTTGACATAAAGCGCGGAGTTCGACTATAATGACACTGTTCATCGGAGGGGAAATCACAAATGTGGTTTGCTGGATAAGATGGCTGACTGAAACGTCAGTGTCTTATCCTTTTTTGATTGATGGGAGGTTTCTGGATGAGAGCAGAATTTGCGAGCGGCAAAATTTTAGCGCCGTTGATGAAATTTACCGTGCCGATCATGATCGCGCTGATCCTGCAGGCGCTCTATGGCGCGGTTGACTTGTTAGTCGTCGGCCAGTTCGCTTCGCCGGAGGCGGTCTCGGCCGTCGCGACAGGCAGTCAGGTCATGCACTCGATGATGGTGATCATCACCGGACTGGCAATGGGCATCACCGTGCTGATCGGTCAGCAGTTCGGCCGGGGTGAACCGGAAAAAGTAGGGCAGACAGTGGAAAGCGGCGTCTTTCTGTTCGGCTGTCTGGCGATCATCCTGACCGCTGTCATGTTGGCCGCGACGCCGGCATTGGTTACGTTAATGCAGGCACCGGCTGAAGCGGTCGCGTTTACGAATCAATATGTTCTGATCTGTTCCGGAGGAATTCTGTTTATTGCCGCCTACAATACGCTGGGCAGTATCTTCCGCGGTTTGGGCGATGCACGCACGCCGTTGTTAGCGGTAGCGATTGCCTGTGCTGCGAATATCGTGCTCGACCTGTTGTTCGTCGCGGGCTTTAAAATGGGAGCGGCCGGCGCGGCGCTGGCAACGGTGATGGCACAGGCGGCCAGTGTGGTTTTGTCGCTCGCTGTGGTTGCACGTCAGGGCCTGCCGTTTCCGTTTTCATGGCGGCGGATCCGGTTTCATGGGGAAACCGTTAAAGAAATCGTCAAGCTGGGCGCACCGGTCGCACTGCAGGATCTGTTAGTCAGCATTTCTTTTTTGGCGATCACGGCGATTGTGAATCAGCTGGGCGTCATTGCCTCGGCCGGAGTCGGCGTCGCGGAGAAGGTCTGCACATTTATCCTGTTGGTGCCTTCGGCTTATGCGCAATCCATTTCCGCTTATGTCGCGCAGAACATCGGCGCGAACCAGCCGCAGCGGGCAAAACGGGGAATGGTTTACGGAATCGCTACTTCATTGTTATTCGGTGTCTTCATGAGTTATTTTGCGTTTTTCCACGGCAATCTGCTTTCCGGATTATTTGCCCGTGATCCACAGGTTATTCTGGCGGCTGCGGATTATTTAAAAGCCTATGCGATCGACACGCTGCTGGTGTCGTTTATGTTCTGCTTTGTCGGCTATTTCAACGGCTGCGGCAAGACGACCTTCGTCATGTTTCAGGGATTGATCGGCGCGTTCTGCGTGCGAATTCCCGTTTCCTATCTGGCAAGTAAACTGGTTCCGGTCACCTTGTTCAAGATCGGTCTGGCCACGCCGTGTTCCACCTTTGTTCAGATCATCCTGTGCGTCCTTTATTTTCTCTGGCTGGGGCGGAAAGAGAAAATGAGTTTGAAACAAGCGGAAGTCAGATAAAACTGAAAGAATTAAAGTATAAAGTCTGACAGCGCTGCAAACATAAGTCAGAATGCGGATAGATCTTACGTTCAACTGTTAAAAAAATGAAGCTTTCAGCAAGCCGCAAGCTTCATTTTTTTGTTATTCATTTCTTTATGGATGGCAGACGGGAAGTCCAGGACTTTCTCTTATCGAGAAGAGCCGGGTTAGCACGTTTAGCCGTTATATTTATAATCCAATAATTTTTCGGATTGAGTGATGATTTTTTCATAATGCTCGAAATCCGTCTTATACAAATTTAAGTAGATCATATCTAAAAGACAAAGTTGGGAACACCGCAGCGTCATTGCGTTAAGGCGGGTATTCGTTTCATAATTCACCGTTTTCAACACGATATCCGAGTAACCATGAAGCCGGTTCTTCTGGATTCGCGTCATTGAAATCACCGTCACGTTCTGATGGCCGGCAATCCGCGCAGCTTTTAAAATCTCCGGCGTTTCTCCTGATTCCGAGATCAAAAACAAAACATCCTGCGGCCCGAATTGACTCAGCATCGAAAAAATGATATGCGAATTGGCGCTGCAAAAAGAATCCAGGCCCATTTTCAGCCACTGATTGGAAATGTACTCGGCGAATAAGTTCGAGTTGCCAAACCCGAAAACAATGATTTTTCGCGCTTTTCTCAGTGCGGAAACCGTCTGATCAATGACTTGCGGCGGGTTGAATTCAAGAGTCAGCTGCGCCATTTTCTGATACTGCTGGATGATCTTCTGATTGGTCGACGAAGTTCCCTCGTTGACGACAATTTCCTCTTTCACTTTTTCTTCCGTGAGTGAAGTCGACAGGTCTTCCAACAATTCCCGAAAACTGCGGTAGCCTAATTTTTTAGAAAACCGGATGATCGTGGACTGGCCGATATTCAGCCTGTCCGCAAGCTGATACGACGTAAAACTGCGGGCTTCCAGCGAATGATTCTGAAAGAAATCCGCAATGATTTTTTCGGTCTGCGTTAATTCATTCCGAACTTGTTTTAATTTTTCCTGATACATGAAATCACCTCGGTTGTATAAATCTATTATACATAACCTGGAAAAAAATAACAATTTAAAATTTCACAAATGACTTGGCAAGTCATAACAAAATAATTTATTTTAAAATTAATGACTTAATTTTGTTGACAAAAAACAACGTTTTCTTCTATGATCTGGTTAGATTCATTCCTGTTTCTTGCGCAAGGTGATGGAATAAGAATTGATGCGAAAGATCGCAAGGAGGAGCGTTTTATGACCTTATTTCAAGCTCTGCTGATCGCCTTATTCGGCTATCTTTCTTCCAATTATTCACCCTGGTGTTTCGGCCAGCTGGGCGGCTGGTATACAATGGGGTGTCCGCTGGTTTCCGGCTTGATCATCGGCATTATTTTAGGGGACGTACGGACAGGAATCCTGATGGGTGCGGCTGTTCAGACGTTGTATATCGGTTTGGTCACACCCGGATTGTCGATGCCGGCGGATCTGAATTTTGCGGCGTATATGGGAATCCCGCTGGCGATGGCGGCGGGCGCATCGACGGAATATGCATTGAGCCTGTCGGTACCGCTAAGCTTTCTGGGTGTTTCCTTAGTCTATGTCGTGGCTTCGGTCAACGTCTACTGGGTGCGCAAACAGGAACAATGGATTGAACAGGGAAAGATTAAAAAAGCGGCGAATGCCCCGGTTTATGCCTCGATATCCCAGTTTATCGCCCGTTTTGTTCCGATTTTTCTGGCCTGTTATTTCGGGCAGGATTTCATTATTTCCGTGGTTGAAGCAATTCCGGCGTGGCTGGGCGATACGTTTGTGATCTTCGGCAAGATGCTGCCGGCGGTCGGCTTCGCGATGCTGCTGCGGTTTGTGCTGAACAAGAATGTGGAACTGGCTTATTTCTTCGTCGGCTTTATCATGATCGCCGTGCTGAAAATGCCGATTGTGGCCGCGACGATGATCGCTTGTTTCCTGGCTTATCTGGATATCCGTTACATGGCGAAGAAAACGAACGAACTGGAGGTGGAAGTCGATGAGTAACCCTTTGAAAAAACTAACAAAGCGTGATTTATTTCATGCCTACGCAT
This sequence comes from Holdemania sp. 1001302B_160321_E10, assembly GCF_015552275.1. Taxonomy (NCBI): domain Bacteria; kingdom Bacillati; phylum Bacillota; class Erysipelotrichia; order Erysipelotrichales; family Erysipelotrichaceae; genus Holdemania; species Holdemania sp. 1001302B_160321_E10. Next base: position 79,895 of record NZ_JADNEM010000001.1, read on the forward strand.
ACTGGATGATGTTCGCGCTGGCCGCACAGAATATGGAACGCATGGAAGCACCGGCGTTTGCCGGAATGATGGGCAAGGTCGCGGACAAGCTGTATGACGATCCTGAAGAACAGAAGGCCCTGATGCTGCGGCATACGCAGTTCTACAACAGTCAGCCGATGGTCGGCGTGATGATCAACGGCATTGCGCTGGGGATGGAGGAACAGCGGGCCGGTGGGGAAAATGTGCCGGATGAATTGATTTCATCCACGAAGACAGCCTTGATGGGACCCTTTGCGGGCGTCGGCGATTCCTTGTTTATCGGGACTTTGATTCCCATTTTGCTGAGTATCGGTTTGGGCTTGGTGGGAGAGCAGGGCAGTCTGGCGGGACCGTTGTTTTATATCGTCGCCTGGCTGGGGATCATGCTTCCGTTTACCTGGCTGACCTTCCGGTTTGGCTACCGATCGGGCATCACCGCCATCCACACGCTGTTTGAAAGCGGAATGAAGGACGTCGCGGTCCGCTTTGCCAACATTGTCGGACTGATCATCGTCGGCTGCATCAGCGCGCAATATGTCAGCGTGAAAATCGGCTGGACGTATGTCTCCGGCGAGATGACGATGAGTATTCAGAGCGTGCTGGATGGAATTCTGCCGGGGCTGCTTCCGCTGCTCTTGACATTGGGGGCCTGGGCTTTGATGGAGAAAAAGCATTGGAAAATGGGAAGGGTTTTCGTTCTGATCTTTGCGATGGCCCTGATTGGCCGGTTCTTCGGTATCCTGGCGTGAGTGATTATGCGAAAGGAACTGATTGAACAACTGCGCGGCGGATTGGTCGTTTCCTGCCAGGCGTTTGATTACGAACCCTTTTACGGCGCAGAAATGATGGTGAAAATGGCGGTTTCCGCCAAGCTGGGCGGCGCGGCTGCCATCCGGGCAAGCTGGCCGGAAAACATTCGTGCAATCAAAAAGGAAGTGGATCTGCCGATTTTCGGGATCAACAAAATCATGCCCAAGGTCTATGATAAGCTGCACGATGTGATCATTACGCCGACGCTGGCATCAGCCCGGGCTGTCGTGGAAGCCGGCGCGGATATTGTGGCCGTCGACTGCACGCTGCGCCAGGGGCGCACGCCGGAAGCGATCCAGGCGTTATTGGAGGAATATAAAGCCGGGCTGGATGTGCTGATCATGGCGGAAATCAGCACTGCGGAGGAAGGCCGAATTGCCGCGGCGGGCGGCGCGGATATTTTATCAACGACCATCGCCGGATATACGCCTTATTCACGCCATCTGGAGGAGCCGGATTACCGACTGATAGAAGAACTGATCGAAACGACGCCGCTGCCCATCAATGCCGAAGGTCGTTTTTATCAGCCGGAACAGGTTGTCCGGGCTTTAAAACTCGGCGCGTGGACGGTCACCGTCGGCAGCGCGATTACCCGTCCCCATTGCATCACGCGAACGTTTACTCAGGCGATCGACCGTTTCAAAACGCAGGAAAAAGGGGCAGAATAAAAACTGGAATAAATTATTCATAAAATATTGTAAAATATGAATAAAAAGTTTACAATGAGAGCAGAAAGTGGAGGAATTGAAAATGACCAACAAAGTATTCCCAACGGTTCGTCATCTGGTTGACCAAGTCGAAGAAACGCAGCAGGAAAACATCGAAGCTGCCGCGCAGATGGTTGCAAAGTGCATCATGGACGGCGGTATTATTCAGGCCTGGGGCGGCGGCCATTCAATGGCCGGTGCAATGGAAGTCGCGCATCGCGCCGGTGGATTCATTCCGACCAAGAAAATTGTGGAGCCATCCAACAATGCGTATGAGACGGTGGAAAGAGCCGGTGAAATCTTTATGAAAAAAGTCGACGTGCGGCCGGGCGACGTCGTGTTTATCATCTCGAATTCAGGCCGCAACCCGCTGTGCATGGATATCGCGCTGGGCTGCAAGAAAAAGGGGGCGAAGCTGATCGCGATCACCGCGCTGGAGGCTTCTTCTCATCTGACTCCAAAGCATTCCTGCGGGAAAAACCTGTATGAAATTTCCGACGTTGTGCTGGACAACTGCACGCCGGAAGGGGATTCCTGCATTGATCTGGAAGGCTTTGACGGCAAGATCTGCGGCATGTCGATGATCACTACCTCGGTTCTGGTGCAGGCGGTAACCTATCGCGCTGCGGAAATCCTGATCGAAAAGGGGATCACCCCGCCGATCTACAAATCGCAGAATATCGACGGCGGCCGCGAATTCAACGAAGCGCTGGAAGCGGAGTACATCGACCGGTTGTACCGGATTTAAGCAAGAATAAGAGAAAGCATTCTGAATTTCAGGGTGCTTTTTTTAAAGCTTTGCGGCGATAGGAATTGGGAATGTTGAGCCGTTTGCGGACATCGGCGATCCGCCTGCGGGAAAGGATCAGACCTTCATTTTGAAAACGCTGCGCCAGCTGTTCGTCATCCAGCGGTGAATCCGGGTTTTCTTCTTCAATCCATCGTTTCAGCTGCGCTGCGATTTCACTGCGGCTGACGTTGTGCAGCGGCTTGCACAGCAGATCGGAAAAAGGCCGGATCAATCCGTGATATTCGTAGTATTTATGGGCGCAGGCGCGGGACACGGTAGACACATGGAGTCCGGTTTCTTCCGCCACCTCTTTCAGCCGGCAGACCGCCAGCGGCGCCTCGCTCATTAAATGATTTCGCTGGCGGCGGACAAGACTATGAAAGACCAGCTGCATCGTGAGATTGCGCTGGTCGATCAGATCCAATGTCAGCCGGGCTTCTTTTAAGTATTGCTTAAGCGGGGGACTGAGCGGTCCGGCGGGAATGTCGAGGCTGACCTGCGGCGTCAGCGGGGTGATCGTGAACTCATCGTCGGCAAGAGTAAGCAGGACGTCGGCCTGCACGCAGGAATTTTCAGTCTGACCCAGCTGGCAGGGATAAAGTTGGCAGGTGCGGATGATTTCAAGCTGGCGATTCAGTTCCGCTTCCGTGATATTCAATTTTCGGCAGAGCGCGTTTGTGCGGTGTGTGCTCAGTTCTGCTGCTCCTTCGTTCAACACGCGTAAAGCTGTCGTTTCATTCCGGGATTTTAACTGGCAGCGAATAAAATCAAGACTGTCGCGGCAGCCGACACCGAACGGTTCCAGCTGTTGAATCACTTCCAGTGCCGCCGCGATGTCCTCCATCGGAAAACCGGGCGCCGGCTGGGCGGGATCGTAGAAACCATGATCATCCAGCGCTTCGATGATGTACTCCGCGGCGTCGATGCGGCAGCGCCAGCGGCCGGTATGCAGCTGAGTCAGCAGGTCCGCGCGCAGATCAGACTCCGGCTGGGCCTGAGCAAACAGCACTTCATCCGCGACGGTGTGCAGAAACGGATTGACGGCGATCAGCGAGCGCAGCTCGGCGGCCAGCTCCTGTCGGTTTTTTGTTAGGATTTCGATAAAACGACCGCGGGCAGGCGAGAAGGCCTGACGCTGCCGCTGGGCCTGATGCAGGCGCAGACTTTGCTTGTTTTTCATACGATGCTTCTCCTGCTTTCAGTGTAGTCTAATCTGCAAATTCTGGCAACCGCTTTCATTAACAATGCGGAAAATTGACAAACCCTTGAAAATAAAGGAATTGTAAAAATTATTGATTGAATTTACAATGGACTGGAAGAGGAGCAGAGTCATGGAAAATAAAACAAAGCGTCAGCTCTATGAAAGGATCGAAGCGCAGATGACGGGCCGGTCTGTCCGCGGACTCGATCTTGAACTGTTCTGTGCCCGAAGCTTAGCGGAGAAGCTGGACATCTCCCGCAATCTTGCGTCCCAATACCTTAACGAATTGTTTTATGAGGGGAAGCTGATTAAAATCGGGGCGCACCCCACCTGTTTTTTAGCGCGCAGTGCATTGGAGAACGATGGTTTTGCCAGCGTCTATGACAACGCCGAAGATTTATGGAATCAGGTGGATCAGCTGCAGGAGAAACGCTCGGTATTCTCCGATCTGATCGGCGGCAACGGCAGCCTGCACTACGCAATCGAGCAATGCAAGGCGGCGATGAATTATCCCGGCAGCGGACTGGCAGTTTTGCTTCATGGGCCGACCGGCAGCGGCAAGAGCCTACTGGCCGCGAAGCTGTACGACTATTGCGTACAGCGCGGGCTGATCGGCAGCGAAGGACGGCTGATCACGGTTAACTGCGCGGAATATTCGGACAATCCGGATTTTTTCCTGACCAGCTTGTTCGGCTATGTTAAAGGTGCGTACACCGGGGCGGAAAAGGACAGCGAGGGACTTCTGGCACTGGCAGACAAAGGGATGTTATTTCTGGATGAAATCCACAGCCTGACGCCGGAATGCCAGGAAAAGTTGTTTTTGTTTATGGATAAGGGTGTTTATCACCGGGTCGGCGATAACCAGAAATGGCTTGCCAGCACGGTGCGCTTCGTGTTTGCGACGACGGAAAACCCGGATCAGGCGTTGTTGAAAACGCTGTTCCGCCGAATTCCGATCGTGATTCAGATTCCTTCACTGAAAGAACGGCCGCTGACGGAAAAGCGCGAACTGATCCGCCATATTCTTGAAACCGAACAGACCAAGTTTAAAATGCCGGTGCGGATCAGCGAATCAGCCTATCGCCTGTTGGAGCAGCATGAATTCCGCCACAACATCGGCGAGCTGAAAAACGATATTCAGGTCGGCATGGCCGGTGCGTACATGAAGGCGATTAAAAACGCCAGTCCGACGCTCGACCTGCACATCAGCGATCTGCCTTCCGGACTGGTCCGCAATCCGCTGCAGAATCCGCTAATGGATCAGGGCAGCGTGAGCCGGCTGCTTCCACTCGGCGAGCTGCTGCCGCGGGGCGGCGGGGAAAGCCGGTACCTGTTGTTTTATCAGGCCGCGATGCAGAATTACGAACGCTTACAGAAGCATGAGCTGTCGCTTGACACGTTTCTGGCCACGACGACGCTGCAGCTGGAACAATACGTCGATTTCCTGTTTTTCAACAATGAGAATTTCAGCTCGCCGCAGGAGGAGATCGTCCAGAGCCTGTTGGCGAACATCAACCGGCTGCTGAACAAGAAATACGGAATGTCCGAGCTGTCCAACAATGAAATTAAGATCCTGGCCCGCTACTTCACCGATCTGCTTCAGAATGAGCCGATCAGCGCCGTGGAGCTGCGCCGCCGCGGCCGCAGCATCAGCGATTTCCAGGAAACGTTAAAAACGGTCAATCCCAAGCTGGTTTCGATTGCCAACGAAATCCTGCCATTGCTGCAAACGGGACTGAATCTGCCATTGGGCGCGTTTGAAGAAATCACGACGACGTTGTTTTTTCTCTACTTTAACCGGGGCTACCAGCCGGCGCCGATTCCGGTCGTCATCATGGCGCATGGTTATTCCATTGCCAGCGGGATCGCGGAGCTGGCGAATCAGCTGCTGCACCAGAATATCTTCACGGCGATCGACATGCCGGTTGAAAGTCATTTTGAAACGATCACTAACAAGCTTAAACAGTATTTGAGCGAAATCCGGAATTGTCATGAGATCATCGTCATGGTCGATATGGGCTCGCTGGAAGGCATTCAGAAATATATCGATCAGACTGCCGATCTGGATATCGGCATCATCAACAATGTTACGACCAAGCTGGCTTTGGACGTCGGCGCGATGATCATGGAAGGGGATTCGCTGGAAAATATTCTTGAACAGGCCAAGCAGCGCTCACTGCCGAATTACGTGATCATTAAGAACCGCGTCCGTCCGAAAGCGATTCTGACAGTTTGTTCCTCAGGCATTGGGATCGCGGGCAAGATTGCCGCGCTGGTGGAAAACAGCTTCCCGAAAAAAATGGATCTGACGGTCATTCCGATCGCTGCCGATACGCTTCAGCACCGTCAGGCGTCAGGAATTTTTGATAAGTACAATGTTATTCTGATTCTTGGTACGCTGAATCTGAAACCGCAGGGTATTCCGTTTATCTCGATCGAAGATATCATCAATCAAAGCGACAGCTGGGCGCTTAAAGAAAAGCTGGGAATGTTGATGAACGACGAGGAGCTGACGGTATTTACGCAGAACATGGTGCGCAACTTCTCGCTGGATAACCTGATCGACTATCTGACGATTCTCAATCCGGAGAAAATTATCGTATACGTCGAGGAAATCCTCGAACAGATACAAAAACGGCTGGAATTCACGTTGTCCAACAACATCCTGATCGGTCTTTATCTGCATATCAGCTGTCTGATCGAGCGGCTGATCATCGACAAGCGCTTCGTTTACTATCTCAACCTGGAGAAATTTGAAGCCGAGCACGGCGATTTCATCGCGATGATCCGGGAGGTGTTCGGCCGCGTGTGCCGGGCGTATAACGTCGTCATTCCCACGGCGGAGATCGGTTATCTTTACAATTATATCGTGCAGGGGAAATCTGTCGAAAAACAGGTTGAATGTGTCGAAGAATCCAAATCGGAACTGATGGAAAGCGTCGGATTTACCGAATAACCGGAGAAAAACAAGGAAAAGCGAAGAAAAAATAATGAATTTTAAGAAAGTTGCATAAAAAAACGCGCAAAAGCGGAGCTTGGCGCGTTTTTTGCTGATAAGAGGGTGAAGAAACGAGGTGAAGCGGATGCGGAAGGTGATACTGACTTCCCATGGTCATTTGGCAGAAGGCATGCAAAGCGCGGTCAATATGATTCTGGGATGTCAGGCTGATCTTGAAGTGTATGACCTGGATCATTATGACGAACCGGATATGATTCTGGAACGGGTGCGGAAAAGGGTGGAAGAACAGCCTAACGATGAATTTATCATTCTGACCGATATCAACAACGGCAGCGTTCATCATCAGATGATGCAGCTCTGTCTCTGTCCCAATGTGTACGTCCAAACGGGGATGTGCCTGTCGATGGTCCTGGAAATTCTGCTGGCCAGTCCGCAGGCGGGGATTGAGGAAACGGTAAAGCACGCCGTGGAATCGACGAAGGAAAACATGCTCGGATTCAATTTCAGATCCATCAGAGAGATGAAGGAGGATGAATTATGGTAATTCTGATGCGGATCGACGAACGAATGCTTCATGGACAGGTGGCGCTGACCTGGGTCAACGAGGTCCATCCGGAAGCCATTCTGATCGCCAATGACGAAGCGGCGGAAAACGACATGGCCAAACTGGCCTTCAAAATGGCAAAGCCTGATGGGGTGAAGCTGGCGATCAAATCGATTGACGACGGAGCGAAGCTGCTGAATCATCCGCACGCTCAGAAAATCCGGATCTTTGTTATCGTCAGGACGCTGGCCGACGCCGTGCGGTTAGTCCGGCAGACAGAGGAAATCCACCGTGTGAATATCGGCGGAATCCGCAAGCGTGAAAACAGCCGTTCATTCAGCTCCGGTATCTTCTTAACGGAGGAGGATCTGGTGAATCTCAGGGAACTGCATGAAAAAGTGGATTATCTGGAATTCCGGATGATTCCCAATGAGCCTAAAGTCGATTATGAGAAGTTACTGAAATAAGAGGAGGGAAAAACTTATGTTGATTGTTCAAAGCGTCATCGTCGGGGTGATCTATCTGGTTTTAGGTTTCCTTGAAGAATATCTGTCATTTCCGATGTGCTCCCGGCCGATGGTTGTCGGTTCGGTCATTGGCTTCTTTCTGGGGGATTTGAAGACCGGCGTTATGATCGGTGCTTCCCTGGAACTGGTCTTCATGGGCGCTGTTCAGATCGGCGCGTCCACGCCGCCGGATTCATTAGTCGGTACCGCTGTCGGTACGGCGTTCGCGATCATGATGCACGCCGATGTCGAAGTCGCGCTGGCGCTGGCGGTTCCAGTCGCTCTGTTAGTGTCCATGACCAGCTCTATCTGGCTGACATTGCGTACATTCTGGCATCCGACGATTGAAAAAATGATGAACAAAGGGGATTACAAAGGTCTGGAACGGATGTTCTACGTCGTTGCCCTGACATTGTATATTCCGAAAGCACTTCTGGTTACATTTGCGATTATGGCGGGATCCACGGTGGTCGAGAAAATGATTTCGATCATTCCGGAATTCGTCACCGGCGGCCTGGGCGTTGCGGCAGGCATGATGGTCGCGGTTGGCTTCGCGATGTTGTTAAAGATGATGTGGTCCAAGAAAATGTGCGTTTACTATTTCCTGGGCTTCTTATTAGTCGCTTATCTCAACCTGCCGATTCTGGCCGTCGCCTTCTTCGGCGTCATCCTGTGCGTTATCCTGTACTTTGAGGGCAATTTCAAAATGAATAAAGCAGCCCCGGAAGCTTCAGAGGAGGAGGAATTATTCAATGATTAAAGAAAGACTGAATTTATCAGACGAAGACGTCAAGATGTGCAAACAGATCGGATTTAGGACGTTGTCGCTGTGCTCCATTATGGAAATGGAAAAAATGCAGGCGTTAGCGTATGTCCGTGTCATGATTCCGGTCATCAATCGTTACTATCATACACAGGAAGAACGGATCGAAGGGTATAAGCGGCATTGGGAACTGTTCAATACGACGCCGACGGTCGCGGGCTTTATCACCGGGTTATCCGCGGCGATGGAAAAGCAGGCTTCGGAAGATCCGACGATGGACAAGAAGTCGATCAACGCGGTCAAGGCTTCGTTAATGGGACCGTTCGCCGGCATCGGCGATTCCATCTTCTGGGGATCCTGGCGGATTGTCGCCACCGGCATCGGCTTGTCGCTGGCCCTGCAGGGCAATGTTCTCGGCCCGATCCTGATGTTGGTGATCTTCAATATTCCGGCGCATATCTGTCGTTACTATGGGCCGTTCCTCGGCTTCGGCCTGGGCTCCAAGTTCTTAAGTCAAGTTTCAGAATCCGGTTTAATGCAGTTTTTGACGAAGTGCGCGACGATTGTCGGCTTGATGACCGTCGGAGCGATGACCAGCTCAATGGTCAGTCTGAACATCGCGTATGTCTTTACGATGAATGAGGTGGAAATGTCCGTTCAGTCGCTGATCGATTCAATCATGCCTTCAGCTTTACCGCTGGCGTTGGTCTTCGTCTGCTTCTATTTCCTCAAGAAAGACGTCAAGCCGATCACGATCATTCTCGGCATCATCGCGTTCAGTATTCTGGGGCGGTTTATCGGCCTGGTCTAAGTGAAGGAAGTACGAAAATACAAATAAACAAGGAGGAATTATTCTATGGTTACCATGCTTGAAGTCATCAATCGGATCCCGGCGGTCTGCACCGATATTTTAAATCATCGTGAGGAAACGTTTGCGGCATTGACGCAAGCCGTCAAAGCACATCCGGAAATCAATCAGATCTTACTGATCGGCTCCGGCACGTCCAACACCAGTGCTGTTACAGCCCGCCGGTTTATCGAGAAAACTTCGGGCCTGCAGACGATCTGCGTGCTGCCAAATGAGCTGCTTTACAACTGTTTTGCTTATAATCCGAACGCCTTCTATGTCTTTACTTCCCACTCCGGCACCTCGACGCTGACCTGCATGGCAGCGGAGAAGATCACAAAGCTGGGCTATTTGACAGCGGCGGTGACCGATGGCGAGGACAGTCCGATCGCAAAAATGGTCGACGTCTTTATCAATCAGCGCAATGGGGTTGAGGAATATCTGATGCGCACGATCGGCTACTGTTCCAGCGTTTTAACCCAGATGTTGATGGGCATGGCCATCGGGAAAGCTCGCGGTGTGCTGACAGACGATCAGGCAGCGGTCTATCTTGATCAGGCGCAGGCCGGTATCGGACACCATCCGGCGATTGTCAAGGAAGCGATGGCCTGGTTTGATCGGAATCAGGAAAAGCTGATGGCGGCGGAAACCTTCACCCTTTACGGCATGGATTCGCTGTGGGGTGTCGCATTAGAAGGAGCGTTAAAGATTCTGGAAATCTCGAAGCGCCGGATTGGCGTCGGCTATGAATTTGACGATGGCATGCATGGTCCGACGATGGGCTATACGCCATCTAACTGCGTCATCGTCCTGCATGACGGCGGCCGGGAAGACGTGCGCGCGCATCAGCTGACGACGTTTGCGAAGAATGAGCTGGGTTATGGTTATCTGATCGGTGAAAATCCAATCGATGCCAGTGATCTGCCGATTTCGCTGGCGGGCGGGGAATTTATCTTCCTGGAGCTTTCCCCGGTCGTTCAGGTTCTGGCTTACCGGCTGGCGGTAGATTACGGCATTGATCTGGCGGATATGTCGTATCATTCAGAAACAAAATATTTCAACACGCATAACGAAGCGTAAGGCTTTCTTGCAAGGTTGAAGGCATCGGCAGCCGGGGCGTCGCGTCCTGGCTGTCTTTGTTTTGACGTCAAAGCGGCGGAGGACAGGAGGAAAAGTCAATGCAGAGAAGCAAGAGCCGGTGGATTGGGGACCGGCAGTTTTACAGGACGGCGCTGGCGGTGGGAATTCCGCTGATGTTTCAGCAGCTGATCACCAGCTCGGTCAATCTGGTGGATAATCTGATGGTAGGGCAGTTGGGTAACGAGGCGCTCAGCGGGGTCGCGGCGGTGAACCGTTTTACGATGATCGCGATTTTCGCGGTGAATGGATTATTAGCTGCCGCGGCAATTTTTATCGCGCAGTTCTGGGGTGCGGAGGATTCTGAACGGATGAAGCAGACCTTCCGGTTTTCATTGCTTGCGGCTGGTTTTATTCTGATTCCGTTCTGGCTGGCGGAAGCCGTGGCTCCCGCGTTAATCCTGGGATTTTTTACGAATGTCCCGGAGGTTGTTGCGGCTGGAAGCCGGTATATGGCGATGGCGGCGTGGACCTTGCCCCCAACGGCGCTTTCGTTAACCGCAGCGAGCGCGATGCGGGCTGCCGGAGAACCTCGCTTGCCCTTATTAATCAGCGCCGGCGCGGTTTTAATCAACACGCTGCTGAACTATGGGCTGATCTTTGGCCACTTTGGATTTCCTGCTCTGGGCGTGCAGGGAGCGGCGCTGGCAACAGTGATTGCCCGATTGATGGAAGCCGCGCTTTATCTTTATTTCCTGAAGCACAAGCCGTTTGCGTTTAAAACCAGCTTGCGCGACTTGTTTGCGATACCACGTTCTTTAGCGTGGACGATCTTTAAAAAAGCGCTACCGCTGGCCTTGAACGAACTGATGTGGTCGCTGGGCATGGCAACGTTGTTTAAATTCTATTCCCAACGCGGACCTGAGGTCATGGCGGGATATTCGATTGCGAATACGATCAGTGACCTGTTCTTCGTCTTGTTTGGCGGATTGGCTACGGCAACCACGATTCTGGTTTCCAAGCCGCTGGGCGCGGATCGGATGGAAGAAGCGCGGGATCGGGCCTATCAGCTTCTGGCTTTTTCAGTCTTTCTCGCGGTTCTTTTTTCCTTTGTGATGTTTGGAACTTCGTTTGTCGTACCGTCCTGGTATCAGGTCAGTGCGCAGGCCAAACAGATTGCAGCTCAAATGCTGCGGGTCATGGCAGTGATGTTCTGGACCTATACCGCGAATACGCAATGTTATTTCATCTTACGGGCCGGCGGGGATACGCGCTCCACTCTGTTTGTGGATTCTGGGTTTATGTGGCTGGTGAATCTTCCCTTGATCGGGATGCTGACGTATTTTACCGGATTGAATATCATGCAGATGTATTTGATCGGACAAATGACCGAGTTGGCAAAGTTAACGTTGGCTTATCATTTGGTCCGGAAAGAGAAGTGGCTTGTCAATCTGACGGAATGATCTACAAATTTTAAAGATCATGGACTCCTTTTCTGCTGGAAGAAAATTGGAAACACATGATCCAGACTGAGAAAAATATCGTTGTCCATAGCCGTTTTGCGTGATAAGATGAAGAAAAATAAAACTTATGAAAGAAGAGAATATCATGGATGCGCTGGAGATATTGAATGCGAACTGGAAAGCGGAAGACGGAAGCTTCCTTTATTATTTCCATGAAGAAAATAATTTTCATGAAGCGGCATTTCTGGAACTATGCGGCTGTATTTCCTCTTTATCCCGGCTTCGTCCACGTGATCAGGCAGTTTCCTCTAAAATCGTCTTTGTTTATGGGCAAGTGTTAAAACATCTTCTCTATCATTTTGATCCTCAGGATCTGAGTTCAATTTCCAATCTGCCTTCCGATTACAGTGAAAAGCTGGAACTACTTGAAAAAACTGTGTTTCATTACTTTCAATGTGATTGAGAAAAACAAAGAGCGTCGATCCGAGCTGATTGATTCGATTTTCAGATTATAGATGTGTTTGCATGAACAGGCAAGTCATTGAGGGGATGAGGAGAATATGAAGAATATTCTGACAGGCGGATTTCTAACCATCGGCGGCATACTTTTAATGCAAATCAAGCGAGTTAACGATTTATTTCTTTCGATGGGCGGTCTTCGCGGCGCGCCTGAATTTGGTCTGTTGATCAGCGGCCTGCCCGACGATGAAGAAAATCAGCGTTGTTTAAAGGTGTCATCGACTCAGAATCTCTGTTGAATTCAAGCCTTTCCGCCGTTATTGATCAATTAAAAATTCAGGAATTAAAACCGGAATACATTGTCGAAGCGTTTAGCTTCGCTAAAGCGCAAAGCATGGTATAATCAAGACATTAAGAACGAGAAAGAGAGGATCTTGATATGCATGATGCCGCAGTCCGCAAGGCGATTGAGCTGGAAACTCAGCGCCAGACCCATAACATTGAATTAATCGCTTCTGAAAACTATGTCTCCCGGGATGTTTTGGAAGCCGTCGGTTCCATCCTGACCAACAAATACGCCGAAGGTTATCCGGGACGGCGCTATTACGGCGGCTGTGTGGACGTCGATATCATTGAAAATCTGGCCCGCGACCGGCTGTGCGAATTATTTCATGCCGAACATGCCAACGTCCAGCCGCATTCCGGCTCCCAGGCCAACATGGCGGTGTATATGACAATCTTACAGCCGGGCGATAAAGTGCTGGGCATGGATTTAAGCTCCGGCGGCCATCTGACGCATGGGCATCAGCTGAATTTCTCCGGTCGGCTGTACGAGTTCCACAGCTACGGCGTGGATAAAGAAACCGAACAAATTAATTATGAGGAACTGCGCCGGATCGCTCTGGAGGTGAAGCCGAAGCTGATTGTGGCCGGCGCCAGCGCCTATCCGCGGGAGATTGACTTTAAGAAATTCCGGGAAATTGCCGATGAAGCTGGCGCGTACCTGATGGTCGATATGGCGCATATTGCCGGTTTAGTCGCGGCAGGGCTGCACATGAGCCCGGTGCCTTATGCCCATTTCGTCACGTCCACAACCCATAAAACCCTGCGCGGCCCGCGCGGCGGCATCATTCTGTGCAAACAGGAATTTGCCAGAGATCTCGACCGCAACGTCTTCCCGGGCATTCAGGGCGGCCCGCTGATGCATGTGATCGCTGGAAAAGCGGTGTGCTTCGGCGAGGCGCTGAAGTCAGAATTCACCGATTATGCCCGCCAGATCATGGCCAACTGTCAGGCTTTCTGCAAGACGCTCCAGCAGGAAGGCTTGCGGATTGTGACCGGTGGTACGGATAACCATCTGATCCTGGCTGATGTGAGATCTTCCTATGGCATCACGGGCAAGCAAGCCGAAGCCCTGCTGGATGAAATCAACATCACCTGCAATAAAAACACGATTCCCTTCGATCAGGAAAAACCGTTTGTGACCAGCGGTATCCGATTGGGCAGTGCGGCGATGACGACGCGCGGCTTTCAGGAAGAGGAATTCCGTCAGGTTGCCCGCTGGATTACGATGGTGCTCAAGCACCCGGAAGACGAAGCTTTGAAAGCGAAGCTGCGTCAGGAAGTCATTGAAATGACCTCGCGCTATCCGCTGATCCGGGAATCCTGAATGACGCGGTAGCCGAAGGGAAACAAAAAGTCCTGAGCTGTAATGGAATCATCCGATTTCCAGACAGCGCGGGACTTTTTTACAGAATTTTTGAAATTGCCGAATTCGCCTCTGCCGGAGAGAAAATCAGGCGGCGGCAGGTAAATTCAACAACAGGTTGACGGTAAACGTATCATCGTTCGGCGTGATTTTTAAAACACCGTGATATTTTGTGCATAATGTGCGGATGGAAGAAAGACCGATGCCTTCCCCTTCCCGCTTGGACGACAGGAACGTCTCATCCTGCTTCTGGATCTGACCATTATAGCTGTTGCGGCATTGCAGAACCAGTCCGTTATTTCCCTGCATCCGGCTTTTGATCTCGATGAACTGTGTTTCCCCCGCTTTTTGCCGTAAACAAGCCTCAATCGCATTTTCCAGCATGTTGCCCAGAATCACGGTTAAATCCGTATCCTTGATCGCCAATGCCGGCGGCAATACGATCGACGAAGTAAATTCAATTCCACTCTCCTCTGCCATCTCCATGTAATACCGCACGATGGCGCTGAACAACAAATTCTCGCAGACCGGCGTTTTCACCGAAGATTCAAAATTGTTGATGAACTGATTCAGTGAATCCCGCAGTTTTTCCGTTTCCCCATGATCCATATACGTCTTCAGCGTCAGCAGGTAATGATGCAGATCATGCCGCGTCTGCCGTGTAGTGGCGATGCTGGCGGCCAGCCGTTCCGCCTGCTTGTTGCGGATCAGCACCTGATACTCCTGGACCTGCAGCTGCTGCTGGAGCTGCCGTTTTTCTTCGTTGAAATTGATCATACTGAGGGTGGCGTAATAGGAGAGAAACGTCCCCGCAGTCCAGACGATCGCCAACAACAGCGGGGATGTGATCTCGCTGTGCAGCACGGTGATCGACGAGGTAAACCCCAGCCGGTAAATAAGATAGAACGAAGCGGGAATCAGCCATAACATACTCCAGATTTCCGGCGTGTCCTCATGTTCCCAGACCGGCAGGACCTGATGGCAGAGAAAATGCGCCATTAACGGAGCACTGAGGGCAAAGACGAGAATCCGGCAGAGCGAAACCAGCCCCACTGCCGATAAACCGGTAAAAAGCGGCCCGCAATGGATCTCCAGAATTTCCGAGAACATTAAGACAATATCGGAATAATTCTCAATCAACAAGATCAGAAACAGGAGCTTGCGCATCGACGTGCGCAGGATGTGATAGGCCAGAAAGAGACAGACCCCAAGGAAGAAACAGGTAAACGGAAACATCCAGATTGAATCGATTCCATACGTTTCGCCTAAAAGATAAACGCTCAGCGTCGTTCCCAGATAAAGCAGGAATGCATACAGCACACTTTGACGGAAGGAACAGCGCAGATGATTCCGAAACGGAATTAAGATCAAAAACAAATAGGGCGCCAGCCGGGTGCCCAAGCTTAAAAAGTAATCCGGAAGCGACATAGGCTTACCCCTCGCTCAGGCGTTTAAACGAATAATCGGCATACGCCTGCCGGATTTCACTCTTGCGCGCACGGTTGATCGGGATCTGCACCTGATCCTTCATCAAAAAGTCATGATCGTCCATCTGCTGCACATAATCCATGTTGATCATGCAGTTGCGGTAGGGACTGAGAAACTGTTTGTATTTCAAAAGCAGCGGTGAAAATTCCGCGAAGGACATATAGGTTTTGATCATCCGGCCGGGCGTATGGATTTGAATGTAATGATTGTAATAGTCGGTATACATGATATCGCGGATTAAAATGCGCGACATGATCCGGCCTTCCTTGACTTCGATGTAATGATTGCGGGAACGAATCGACTTTTCGCTCAAGCGCAGAACTTCGTCAAGTTTGTCCTGCTCGATGGGCTTGACCAGATAATGAAAAGCCCGCACATCATAGCTCTCAATCGCATAGTCGCGGCTGGAGGTGGTGAACACAATTAAAGAACTGACGTTGTTTCCCCGCAGCGTCCGGGCCACGGTCATGCCGTCGATTTCGTTCATGAAAATATCCAGGAAAATGATATCCCAGTCCGCGCGTGAAGCCAACAGAAATTCATTTCCTGAAGAAAATGAACGGATCTCATAGATCAGCGATTCGCGCAGGCAGAAATTTTGAATTTTTTCAGCCAGCAGCTTCCGATCTTCTGCTGAGTCGTCGATAACCGCAATTTTCATAACGATTGCTCCTTTCGATCCGCATGCAAGCCGATGCATGATCGGGATAAGGGAATGGATTGTTCGATTTCCTTTGTTTTCTTTATTATAACAGATTTTTTTTAACAATTTTTATTTTATGATTAATTTGATAATAAATTGTTAAAAAAACAGGAATGCCTAATCTGTGAAGCAACAAAAAGCCTGAATTATAAGGCAAATCTGAACTTTGAACGGCTGAGGCTGAAATCCTGTTTTATTATATCATTAGCGAAGATTGAAAATTGTACAGCCTCAAAACTCTGAAATGTGTTGCTTTTTCTTTTCAGAGGAGTCGATCCGTTTTTGTTCCTGCGCCTAAAACACCAATGAATCCAAAGCGAACGGCCAGGGCTGAAAATCATCCTGTCCCTCCGTTCTTTCTTCCGCTTTTTTCTTCAAAAAAAGTCTGGGAAAATGTTGCTTTATGATAAAAAATCTCAAGCTAATATCATAAAGTTTTGAGCCGGATCAAAAAGGAGGGGAGATGGACTTTGCCTGTTTTCCCTCTTGACGTCAGGAATATCCTTAATACAGGCTGGGGACAGATCGGAAAAGTCCGGTATCAATCCAGCTCGCCGGCCGCGGCTGTTTAACGATTTATAAAGTGATAATTAAGTGCAGTTTAAGCTTACATTCAAACCGGCAGCGGCGCAAAGACCGCGGTCTCTTCGAAGTAAAAAAATGGAAAATTCTTATTGACAACTTCTCGTGGTATCGCTTACAATGACGGTGTAATTGGATTGTTATTGTTCAATAAAACAAGCAAAACCAATTTGCAAGAGGACTTTTATGTCTTCTCTGCAAATTGGTTTTTTCTTTTTTCCAAGGAGGTTTAGCGATGGAAATCTGTTATAGCCCGTTAGCGGGCAAAACGGTCAATCTGGACCATGTTGCGGACGAAATGTTTTCTCAGCGGATGCTGGGGGATGGAATTGCGGTCGAACCGGAAGCCAGTGAAATTTACAGTCCGGTCGCCGGCGAGATCACGATGGTTTATGAAACCCAGCACGCAATCGGCATTAAAACGGAGAAGGATGTTGAAATTCTGCTGCATATCGGCATCGACACCGTCATGTTGGGGGGAACGCCATTTAAAACAAAGGTGCAGGTCGGCGATCATGTGCGTCCGGGCGATCTTCTGACGCTTGTCGATTGGGATTACATCCGGAAGAAAGGCTGCGACACGATCGTTCCGATTCTGGCAATCAACCGCAAAGTAAAGCTGCTGAAAGGTGAGGAAAATGTAAAACCGGGCGAAGCTTTATTTGAAATCGAAGCATAACGTAACGCGGAAAGCGAGGTGGCTCTGTGATCATCAAACAGATTTACAATAACAATGTCATCCTCTCGGAGAATGAAGCGGGGGACGAAATCATCCTGGTCGGCCGGGGAATTGCCTTCGGCATGACCCGCGGAAGTAAAGTCGTGGAAGGCCGGATTGAAAAGAAATTTGAGCTTCAGGACGACGTCGGCCAGAAATTCAAGACGCTCGTTCAGGAAGTCCCGTATAAAACGATTCTGGTTTCAGAAGAAATTATTGATTATATCAAGACGCAGTCAACTAAACGCATCAACGATTCCATCTACGTCACGCTGACCGACCACATCGCCAACATGATCGAACGGGTCAAGATGGGAATTGTCTTTGATCCAACGCTGCTGCTCAACGTCAAATCGCTGTATAAAGAGGAATACCGGCTGGGCTTGAAAGTCACGGAGCTGCTGCGGCAGAAATTGAAAATCGACATCGACGATGGAGAGGCAAGCTTCATCGCCCTGCATATCATCAACGCCGAGCTGGATTCCAATATGCAGCAGATGTATGAAATCACAGCGGTGATTGAGGATATCCTCAACATCGTGCGCGAGGATTTTCACGTCGATACGGAAAACGGCCAGTGCGACCGCTTTATCACGCATTGCCGCTTCTTTGCCCAGCGCGTTGTCAATAACGAATATCTCAGCACCAAGTCCGACTACAATCTGAGCACCTATCAGGTGTTCGAACAAACGCATCCGCGCGAAACCGCATGTATCGAGCGGATCGCGCAGCGGATCAAGGAACAGTACAGCTATGAGGTCAGTACGGATGAAAAGCTGTATATCATGATCCATCTGATCCGCCTGACCGAATAACAGGTTATTGCCAGCCCTCATCCGAGCGGGCTGTGTAATAAAGGTTTTGAAAAAGGACTGGAAGTTTTATCAGCGCACGTTCATTTCAAACAGGCTCAGCTGGCCTGGGAAGATTACCGGCTTAAGACGGGACTTTCCATTGGAAATGAGGACGTGCCGGTCAGAAAGAAACAGAAGGGAAAAAGGACGAAAGTCGATTCCGGGCGGCCAGGAAGCCGCGCATCAGACGGCCTGTTTCCACAATGTTTCACGCTTTGCCAGGCGTCTTTCGCGAAGGTGCTGAGGCAGGCTGACCGTCAGAACTTCCAAGCTCCGTTTCAGCCAGCAAATCCAAAAAAGATTTGAAAGGAGAAATCACCAAGTATGGGGAAATATGAAGAGTTATCCAGAAAAGCACTGGAAGCTTTAGGCGGCGTGGAGAACATCACGCACGTCACGCACTGCGCAACACGTCTGCGGATCAGCTACGCCCGCAAGAGCGTCGTCAATGAGGAAGGCTTGAAAGATCTTCCGGGATCCGCCGGCATCGTCAACAAAGACAAGCAGATCCAGATCATCATCGGCCCGGGCGTTCATGACGCTTACGAAGAATTCCTGGAAATCTCCGGATGGAGAGAAGGCGGCGCCGTCGCCGCGGAGGAAGAGGAAGAAACCGGACCGAAGAACGCGATGTACTACCTGAACAAGTTCGGCAACTTCGTCGCTCCGATCTTCATGCCGGTCGTTCCGGCGATGATCACCGGCGGTATGATCCTGGCGATCAAGAACCTGTTGGTCAACTACTTCGGCATGGGCGTTGACAGCGGCACAGCACAGCTGATGCTGATGATCTTTGACGCCGGCTTTGCCTTCCTGCCGGTTTACGTCGGCTATACGTTAGCTTCCCAATTAAAGATGCAGCCGATCATGGGCGCCTTCTTAGGCGCGACGCTGATCGCTCCGCGCTTTGCGACCGGAACCGTCACCGACTTCTTCGGCATCGGCATTCCGCAGGTTTCTTACAGCTCGACCGTCATTCCGATCGTGCTGGGCGTCTTCTTCATGTACTATGTCCAGAAGGTTCTGAAGAAGATCATTCCGGAAGCGCTGACGTTCTTCTTAACGCCGCTGATCACGATGATTGTCGTCGTTCCGGTTACGTTAATCGTTTTAGGCCCGATCGGCAACCAGCTGTCCGGCTACATTGCGGCCTTCTGCATCTGGCTGACCAATACGCTCGGCTTTATCGCTCAGCCGATCCTGTCGGCGATCTATCCGTACATGGTTATGTTTGGTTTGGATAAGGGTCTGTCTCCGATCGGCATCGAACTGATCGCCAACCTCGGCTACAACTCCGTCACCGGCATTATGGGCTTCGTTTCCAACATCTGCATCGGCGGCACGGCCCTGGCAGTCGCGACGACGATCAAAGACAACAAGGCGCAGAAGGGCATGATCGCTTCCTTCGGCGTCACGGCGCTGTGCGGTGTTACTGAGCCGGCCTTCTACGGCGCGCTGCTGTCGCGGCCGAAAGCGTTGATCGGCACAGCCATCGGCGCGGTTTCCGCGGGCTTAGTCGCAGGTCTGTTCGGCTTGAGAACGTTCGTTCAGGGCGGCTGTCCGGGATATCTGACGTTGTTGTTCTTCGTTGATCAGAACGGCGGTCTGCATTATGTCTGGATCGCGATCCTGGTCGCGGCGATTGCGACGATCGTTTCCTTCACGGCGACGAAAGTCATTCTCAGCCGGGATATGAAAAAGGCAGCGAAATAAAAATCAGGCTTCACTTCACGCTGTCGGGATGCTTCATTCCGGCAGCGTTTGTTTAAACGGACCCCCAATACAGGAGTTCGCCAGATTTTAGAAGAAAGGGCGAAGCGGCAGGCTTCGCAGGGTAAAATGATGAAAGTATTAATCGGACAATTTATCAATGAGGCCAACGCCAACATTCCCGTCAAGGACGAGATCACAACCTTCGACATCGCTTTCGGCGACGAGCTGATCGAAAAAATGCAGGTCGGCGATATTTTTGAGCAGGCCGGGATTGAAATCATTCCGTCGGTGTACGCGGTATCGGGCGCCTCGGGCGTGATCAAGCGTCACACGTTCGACTACATCGAAGCGTGCTTCCTCAATGCGGTGCGCGAGCATCTGCATGAAATCGACGGGATTTATCTGATGCTTCACGGCGCGAGCGAGGTCGACGGCTTAGGCTCGGGCGACCATCACATCCTCAAGGCGATTCGTGACCTCGTCGGGCCGTACATCCCGATCACGGTGGCCTGCGATCCGCATGGCAACCTGTGTCAGGACTATGTTGAAGCGACGACCGCGATCCGCAGCTACCGCCAGTCTCCGCACACCGATTCCCGCGATACATGGCGGAAGATGGCGCAGATGGTCTGCGATCTGGTCAAGGACCGGCAGAACATTCATTCTGTGTACCGCAAGCTGCCGATGATTCTGGGTGGGGAACAGAGCGTATCGGCGGATGAGCCGGTGCGTTCGATCAATCAGTATCTTGATGAACTGGAACAGGATCCGCGGATTTTGAGCTGTTCCTGGCATGTCGGCTACATCCGTCATGACACCGATGTCGCCGGCTGCGGCATCGTCGTGGTCCCGGCCACAGAGGCAGATCAGGCGTATGCCGAAGAAGTCGCCGACAAGCTGGCGGACTATGTCTGGAACAAGCGGCATGAGTTCCATTACACCGGCACGACCGCAAAACCGGAAGACGCGCTGGCGATGGCGCTGGGCTTTGAAGGCAAACCGTTTGTCATCACCGATTCGGGCGATAACACGACCTCCGGCGCGACGGGCTGGAATACATTCATCCTGCGGCAGGCACTGGCGGCCAAGTCCGATAAGCGGATTCTGTTCGCTTCGATCTGCGATCCGAAGACATGCGATCTGCTCGATGGGCTGGATCTCGGAACGAAAACTGAGATCGAGCTGGGCGTGGGGCACGACGCGATGTCGGAGAAGGTCAAGCTGGAAGTGACCGTTTTGTCCAAGGGACAGGTCGTCCGGCCGATCGGGATCGGAACCGAAGGCATCGCCAAGACATTTGGCAAGTGCGTCGTCGTCCATGTGGAAGGCACGGCGATTGACGTCATCGTCGCCAATCACCGTCAATCCTACGCCCATGCGATTCAGTTTGAAAGCGCCGGCGTGAACTGGATGGATTACGATGTGACAGTCGTCAAGCAGGGCTATATCTTCCCATATCTGAAAGAGAACGCCGCCGGCTATGTGATGTCGCTGACCGACGGAGCGACGCCGCAGGACACCGCTTCGATTCCATTCAAGCGGATCATGCGTCCGATGTTCCCGGTCGATCAGATTTAATTTTGAACTGACGATCAAACCAGATCACAGCTTCCATAAGAAAACCGGCGTGCATTCCACGCCGGTCCTCTCTAATCTTCAGGTTCCCGGCGGTTTAACCGCCGGTGAATCTTCTCATACGTCGTCAGCTTTCGATTTAACAGCTCGTCATATTGGAGCCGGAAGTAAATCGAATACAACGTATCCAGAATATAAAGCAGCGTCATCCGCGTCGAAAACGACGAGATCTTCTGATAATGATTTTCATACGACGACATGTAAATCTTATGCAGCGCAAAGCGCGTCAGCGGATTTTTCTGGGTCGAGGTGATCAGTACGATCGGCGAATGATTGTCGCTTAAGATCTGACAGACGGTGTTCATCGAGCCGCCCCGGCCGCCGAACGAAATGACGATCGACAGATGGCTGGCGTCGGCGTTGCCGGCCGACAATTTCTGCATGTATTCCGCTTCGGGAACGTTCACGTTCACATTGATCTCCTGCATCTGGAACTGGAAGTTCCGGGCGAAAAAGAGATTGCCGGCGGAGGCGTACACGTCGATGAACGCCGCTTGTTTCATCAGCGCCGACACGTCCACCAGCACCTGCTGATCGGACAGACTCAGCGTGTCTTCAATCGTCTGGGTGTAAACGTCCTTTAAATGAAGCAGGATTTCGTTGACTGTATCGGTTGGGGAAATCGGGAAGTCAATGCTTTCCACCGGAATCTCGGTTTCCGAGCGCAGGGCATCCTGCAGCTGCAGCTTCAGGTCGTTGACGCCGCTTAAGCCCAGCTTGTTGATCAGGCGGTAGATCGTCGGTACGGAGACATAGGTCAGGGAAGCAATTTCCTTCGGCTTGGCCGCGATAAAGCTTTCCGGGTCTTTCAGGATCGCGTCGATCAGGATCCGCTCATTGGGCGTGACATTTTCAAGATTTTCAAGTTTTTTTAACAGATTCACAACGCATCTTCCTTTTCTGCTTTAACTATACCACGATTGCAGGCAAAGCCGAAAGAGAAGCAGAAAAAGAAGCGAACCATTGATAAAGGAGAATGAAACGATGGAACAAATCAAAGCCGTTTTAAAACAGGTGAGCGCACCGCAAAAGGACTGCGCGGGCACGCCGGTCGGATTGAGCGACGAGACGATCGCCGAGCGCAAACAAAAAGTGCTGGCCGCGATGAAAGCGCGCGGGTTGGATCAGCTGATCGTGTACGGCGATGTCGAGCACGGCGGAAATTTCGAGTATTTAGTCGGGTATTTCACCCGCTTTGAGGAAGCGCTGCTGGTGCTGAATGCCAACGGAAAGGCGACGCTGGTCTTGGGCAACGAAAACCTGAACAAAGCCGCCAAAGCCCGGATTGAAGCCGCGGCCGTGCATGTCTCGCTGTTCTCGCTGCCGAATCAGCCGCATCGTCACGACAAGTCGCTGAAAATACTGCTTCAGGAAGCGGGAATCGCCGAAGGGCAGCGCACCGGCTTAGTTGGCTGGAAGCTGTTTACCAGTCCGCTGGAGGACAACCGGCAGAGCTACGATATCCCTTCTTATGTCGTCGAGGCGGTCAAGGCGATCGTCGGCGAAGCACAGTTAAGCAATGAAACCGGTCTGTTCATCGGGGAAAACGGCGTGCGCACCACCAACAATGCGAATGAAATCGCGCATTACGAATACGCGGCGGCGCTGGCTTCCGATTGCGTGCTGGACGCGATGGACAAGCTGGAACTGGGCGTCAGCGAGCTGGAGCTGGGCGACGCGTTAGTGCGCAAGGGGCAGCACACGAGCATCGTCACGATTGCCTCAAGTGGTCCGCGCTTTGTCAAAGCGAATATGTTTCCGACGGCCAACACCGTCAAGCTGGGCGATCCGATTTCCCTCACCGTCGGCTACCGCGGTGGTTCCAGCAGCCGGGCCGGCGTCGCGGTGCATAATGCGGACGAACTGCCGGAAGCCCAACGCGATTATCTCGAGCGGGTGGCTGGCCCGTATTTCAGCGCCTATGCGGCATGGCTGGAAACGATCCACATCGGTCAGACCGGCGGCGATTTGTTCAACACGGTGGAAACGGTGCTGCCGCGCGCGCAGTATGGCTGGTCGCTGTGCCCGGGTCATCTGAGCGCGGAGGAAGAATGGATGGCTTCGCCGGTTTATGAAGGCAGCACGGAAATCCTGAAAAGCGGCATGCTTTTCCAGATTGATATCATCCCGTCCGTATCCGGCTATCCGGGAACCAGCGCCGAAAGCACCGTCGTTTTGGCGGATGCGGAATTACAGCGTCAGATTCAGCAGGAATATCCGCAGATGTGGCAGCGGATGCAGGCGCGGCGGACCTACCTGAAAGAAACGCTGGGCATCCGGCTTTCCCAAGACGTGCTGCCGATGTGTTCAACGGTCGCTTATTTACGGCCATTCCTATTAAATAAGGATAGCGCGTTTGCTGCAGAACACGTGTAAGCGGGGAATTGAAGATGAAAATATTGATCGGCGGTTGGCTGGCCGAGTCCAACGCCTATGGGAATAAGCCCTGTCAAATCCAGGACTTTACGATCACAACCGGCGAAGCGATTGCGGATAAGCTGTACCTGCGCGCGCTGGCCGATGCGGAAGGGGTCGAGCTGATTCCTGCATTGCATGCCAGCTGCATGGCGGCCGGGGTGATTACTTCCCAGACGTTCGCTTATTTCTTAAACCAGTTTGTGCACGCCGTGAAGCGACATGAGCACGAGATCGACGGGATATTCTTCTTTCTGCATGGGGCAAGTTACGTCGAGGATCTGGAAGGGAGCTCCGGCGATCATAAAATTCTGCGGGAAATCCGCAAGATCGTCGGCCCGTACATGCCGATCGCGATCGCCTGTGATCCGCATGGCAATCTGTGCCAGCGCTATGTCGACGATTGCACTATCCTGCGGACGTTCCGTCATTCTCCCCATTCCGACCGCGACGTCACCAATCAGATCGTCTTTCGGGGCCTGCTCGACGTCCTCCGCCATCGCCGGCAGATTCATCCGGTATACCGCAAGGTGCCGATTCTCTTAGGCGGGGAGCGCTGTGTTTCGGCGGATGAGCCGCTTTGTTCCATCAACAAGCTCCTCGATGAAATTGAAGCGGATCCGCGGATCCTGTGCTGTTCCTATCATATCGGCTACCTGCGCCATGACAGCGAACATTGCGGCGCGGGTATCGTCGTAGTGCCGGATCGTCCGGAAGATACGGATTACGCGAAGCAGAAAGCGGATGAAATCTATGATTTTGTCTGGGCGCGGCACAGGGAATTTCATTTCACCGGCAACGCCGCCGAGCTGGACGACGCGCTGCGGACCATGCTTGAGTTTGACGGCAGCCCGTGCTTCTTAACGGATTCCGGCGACAATGTCACAGCCGGAGCGCCGGGCGTGAATACGGATGTGCTGCGGCGCTGCTTAAGCTGGGAAACGCCGCTGACCAAGTCGATTCTGTTTGCGGCGATCTGCGATCCGGCTGTGTGCGCGCAGGTGCTGGCGGAGAAACAAGCCGGTGATCGGGTCGCGCTGAACTTGGGCGTAAAGGACGACGAACATTCCCAACCCGTTGCAATTCGCGGCGTCGTGATCTCCCGCGGCGAGCTGCACCGGCGCTATGGCGACGAAGCGGTGGCCGGACAGTGCTGGACCGTGAAGCTGGACAACGTGCCGGTGAGCGTCGTGATCGCCAGCGCAGCGGTGTCGTTTTCCGAGCGTGAACAATATGAAAAGGCCAACGTCGATCTGGACGGCTATGATCTGATCATCGTCAAGCAGGGTTATTTGTATCCGGAGCTGAAAGCGATGGCCAAGCATTACGTCATGGCGCTGACCGACGGCGCGTGCATGCAGCGGACGGAACGGTTAGTCTATAAGAAAGTCAGCCGGCCGATCTACCCGCTCGATGAAATTTAAACCGGACATCATCATTTTGAAGACCGCGGTAAAAACGCGGAAGGAGGAAATCTCATGAAAATCTTAATCGGCGGCCTCGTCGCTGAATCCAACGCCTACGTGGCCAAGCCCTGCGAAATCCAGGACTTCGTCATCCAGACCGGGGAGGACATTGCCCACCGGATGTATCTGGACGAACTGCAGCCTGAGCTTCAAGCCAACGACATTGAACTGATCCCGGCGATCTTCGCCTACGGGGCGGGCGCGGGACGGGTCGCTTACGATACGTTCGATTATATCCTGAAACAATTTAAGCACGCTGTGGAAAAATACCAGGGCGAGCTGGACGGCATGTTTTTCTTTCTGCACGGCGCAAGCAATGTGATTGATCTGGAAGGCGGCTCCGGTGACCACAAGATCATCGAGGAAATTCGCAGGATCGTCGGGCCGTACATGCGGATCGCGGTCGTCTGCGATCCGCATGGCAACGTCGATCAGGAGTACGCCAGCCGGCTGAACATTCTGCGCACCTTCCGCCACAGCCCGCATACCGACCGCAAGGAAGCGCATCAGATCGTTTTCCGCTACCTGGTCAACCTGATCCAGAACCGCCGGGAAATTCATCCGGTGTACCGCAAGGTGCCGATTCTTTTAGGCGGAGAGCGCTGTGTTTCGACCGATGAACCGCTGGTGTCGATCAACCGCCTGCTCGATGAAATCGAAGCCGATCCGCGGATTCTGTGCTGTTCCTATCATATCGGCTATTTGCGTCATGACAGCGCCAAGTGCGGCGCGTCGATTGTGGTCGTGCCGAATCAGCCGGAGGATGAGGCGTATGCCCGGCAGAAAGCGGACGAGATCTATGATTTCGTCTGGGCGCGGCACAGGGAATTCCATTTCACCGGGTACGCGGACGAGCCGGAGGCAGCGTGGGAAGCGATGCTCAAGCATCCGGGAAAGCCGTGCTTCTTAACCGATTCCGGTGATAACGTCACGGCTGGGGCGCCGGGCGGCAACACGGTTGTGCTGCGTCAGGTGCTGGCGGAAACCGACTATCACGGCAAGCAGATTCTGATCGCCGGGATTACCGACAAGAAGCTGTGCGAAAGCACGCTGGCCGGCAAGCAGACCGGCGATCATGTGGAATTTGACGTTGGCCCGGAAATCGACGCACTGTCAGCCAAGGTTCATCTGCGCGGCACGGTGATTTCCACTGGCGATCTGCACAACCATTATCATGATCCGAAGGTCGTCGGCGTTTGCTGGACAATCAAGCTGGATGACAAACCGGTCACAGTTGTGATCCAGAGCTATTCCGTTTCATTTGCGGAGCGGGCGCAATATGAACAGGCCAACGTCGATCTGGACGCCTATGATCTGATCATCGTCAAGCAGGGCTATCTCTATCCGGAACTGAAAGCAATGGCTTCGCATTACGTCATGTCGCTGACCGACGGGGCGTGCATGCAGCGCACGGAGCGGCTGACATACAAGAAGGTCATTCGTCCGATCTATCCGCTCGACGAGATTTAAAACGGGACCAGCGTGCCGGGTTGGTGAACGCCACGATCCGGCCGCTGTTTTTGATGGAATAAAACGGGAGAGAAGACAAAGGGGGACGAGTGTTTGAATTGGGTTTTAACGCTGTTGGCGGGTATCGCCGGCTGGCAGCTGGCAGCGCGGTGGAAATTGCCAGCGCCTGCGATGTTGGGCAGTATGCTCGCCGTGGGTCTGACGAATATTCTATTCGATTACGCCGCCTTGCCGATGGCGGTGAAGGTCTTCGCCCAGGCGATTTCCGGGGCCTTTATCGGCATGCAGATCGGAAGAAGGGATGTGGCGCGGATGCGCGGGCTGATCGTTCCGTTTCTGTTATTGGCAGTCATGCTGACAGTGAATACGTTTGTCGTCGGGATCGCGATCCAGAAGCTGTGCGGCTGGGAGTGGATCACGGCTTTGCTTTCCTGCGTCGCCGGCGGGGTTACTGATATCTCGTTAATCGCGATGGAGATGGACGCGGATGTCGGCACCGTCGCGATGATGCAGACAGCCCGGTTAGTCGGTGTGTTGTTGTTTTTCCCATACTGGATTCAATTCGTGACCCGGCATGAACCGAAGACCGCACCGGTGATGGAAGAAAAACCGCTGGATGCGGCGCACACACCGCTGGACCGGCTGATTTCAACGCGGTCCTCGCGGATTGTCTTCACGCTGCTGCTCAGCATCGGGTTAGGCTATCTGGGCAATGCGAGCGGTCTGCCGGCGGCGTCGATGGTGTTTCCGATGATCGCTGTCGCGGCGCTCAACTGCACGACTTCGGTCTGCGCCGTGCCGCTGGCGATCAAAAATATCGCGCAGCTTCTGGCCGGGTCGTTAGTCGGCGTGAGCATCACGGCTGCGACCTTTAGCAGCCTCTCAACGACGCTGGTGCCGGTCGGCCTGCTTTTGCTCAGCTACTGGACGGTTAACGGTCTTTACAGCGGAATATGCAAGCGGACAAAGCTGCTGGATCTGAAATCGGCGATGTTCGCTTCCGCTCCCGGCGGTGCGACGGACATGTCGCTGATCGCCGCCGATCTGGGCGCGGATCTCTCGCAGATCGCGCTGATCCAGGTGCTGCGCGCGGCGTATGTCGTCGCGGTGATGCCGCCGCTGATCCTCGGTTTTATCCAGTGGATCGGATAGCGGAAAGAAAGGGAAAACGATGAAGCGATATTTCTATTTGGGTCTGGGCTCGCTGGCGATGTGCGTGTTCGGATTGATGTATAACTGGACGGTCTTTGCCGGGGCGGTCAGCGCCGAACTGAACGTGTCGGCGGCCAGCGTTGCCAACGTGTTCTCAGTCTGCCAGATCTGTTTCTGCGCCGGCGGCGTGCTGAGCGGATTTATCTATTACCGCGTCCGCTTCCGGGCAAGCATGATCGCGGCCAGTCTGATGATTCTGGCCGGTTTGTTTCTGACCAGCCGGGCGGAGAACGTGATGATGATTTATGTTTGTTACAGCGTGATGTTCAGCCTGGGCGCGGGGTTTGCCTACAAGGCGTTATTGACGAGCGTCATGACGTGGTTTAACGACAAGCCGGGTCTGGCCAGCGGGATTCTGGTGATGGGCGCGGGTCTGACGGCATTTGTGTTCAATGTGCCGACCTCGCTGATCATTGAAAGCACAGGCTGGCGCACGGCGATGACCTTATTGGCGGGGATTGCGTTCGGACTGTCGCTGCTGACGGCAGTCGTCGTCCGGCCGCGCGGGGTCGTGAAGCAGGCCGGGACGCTGGAAACCGAGGAGGAAGGCCAGGTCTCCACCGGCCAGATGATGAAAAGCGCGCGCTTTTACGTTTACTTCCTCTGGAGCGTACTGGTGCTGGCCGGATGCAGCTCACTGACCGGAACCGCGGTCAGCTGCGGAGTGTCGTTTGGGATCAGCGCGACGATGGCGGCGACCCTGTCGATGATCATCTCGCTGTTCAACTCACTCTCGCGCGTGTTCTACGGGATTATCTACGATAAAATCGGCCGCAAGACGGCCATGGGCATCGCTACGACGCTGTTTCTGACCGCCGTTGCGATCCTGTACGGCGCCTTTACGCTGGGCAGCACAACGCTGCTGGCGGTAAGCTTTATTTTCGTCGGACTCAGCTTCGGCGCGGTGCCGACGATCTCCTCGGCCTATATTCTGACAACCTTTGGTAAGAAATATTACCCGAGCAATTTCAGCGTTCAGGGAACCTATACCCTGTTCAGCCCGTTTTTAGGCACGATGCTGTTCAGCGCGCTGTTTACCGCCACCCAAAGCTATCCGGCGTCCTACAGCTATCTGATCGTCTACGCGCTGCTGGCGGCGGTGCTTTTGACGGCGCTTAACCGGCTGCTGAAGCCCGGGCGTGAAAACAATTTATCAAAGCCGCAAAGCGAATAAAACGAAGTTTTGAGAATTTTATCCAAGCGTCGCTCAGGCGCTTAAAAAACGATAAGAAATCTCTATAATGGAGATCAGAAAGAAATCAGTCGGCAAAGACTGGAAGGAGGTACCGATGAACGGTAAAGTCAAAAAGGATTTTTTATGGGGCACAGCCAGCGCGGCTTATCAATGTGAAGGCGGCTGGAACGAAGGCGGCAAAGGGGAAAGCAACTGGGATCAGTTCTGCCATGGACCGAAGAACGTCAAGGGCTTCACAGGCGACGTCGCGGCGGACTTTTACCACCGCTACAAAGAGGACATCCGGCTGTTGAAGGAAGGCGGCCACAACACACTGCGCTTCTCGATCGCCTGGACGCGGATTCTGCCGGATCAAAGCGGCCAGGTCAATCCGGAAGGCGTCGCCTTCTACAAGGACGTTTTAAAGGAATGCCGGGAAAACGGCATCACGCCGAATGTCACGCTGCTGCACTACGACATCCCGGCCTGGCTGGAAGATCTGGGCGGGTATGCCAATCCGATTTTCCCGGATGAATTCGCGAAATACTGCAAGGTCGTCTTTGAGCAGTTCGGCAATGAAATCCCATTATATGTGACGATCAACGAATCAACGCATAATGCATACTGTTCCTATCTGACCGGCAACTATCCGCCGAATATCCACAACGTGCAGACGCTGGTGCAGGTTTGTTACAATCTGGTCGTTGCCAACGCCAAGGCAATCCGCGAGTTCCGCAAGCTGAATCTGACGTCGCAGGTCGGCATCGTGCACACGACCAACACCGTCCAGATCCTTAAGGACACGCCGGAATACCGCGTGGCGCAGCGGCGTGGGGATCTGTTTAAAAACAAGTGGGTTACCGATCCGGCGATCCTGGGAAAATTCCCGGATGATCTGTTCCCGCTGTTAGAGGAAAGCGGCATCGACCTGTCGTTTGTCAAGGAAGAAGATCTGGAGATCATCAAGTACAACACGATCGATTTCCTCGGCCAGAACTGCTACACCCGCGCGCTGGTCAAACCGTACGAATCCGGGGAAACCAACTATTATCCGAATAATGTCGGAGCCGGGGTCAAGACGATCGAAGGCTATACCGTCAAGGGCTGGTTCCAGACCGACGTCGATCCGAACACGCCGAAAAACGCCTGGAGCCGCGAGATTTATCCCAAGACGGTGTACGATATGCTGATGGGAATTAAAAAGGACTACGGCGATATTCCGGTTTACATCACGGAAAACGGCCATGCCCTCTATGAACAGCCGGATGAAAATGGCGAGGTCAACGACGACGAACGAATCGAATTTCTGAAGTCGTATCTTGAATGGCTGATCAAGGCAGAAAATGAAGGCTGCAACGTCAAGGGCTACTATGCCTGGTCGACGACCGACTGCTACTCCTGGATCAATGGCTATGAAAAGCGCTACGGCTTGATTTATGTCGATTACGCCAACGGTCTGAAGCGGATTCCGAAGAAGAGCTATCACTGGTATCGCGAGTTCATCCGCGAACATACCGAGGACTGATCAATGGCTGAAAAATTTCTCTGGGGCTCCGCGACGGCAGCCTATCAATGCGAAGGCGCCTGGGACGCGGACGGCAAGGGGCCGGGCATCTGGGATCAGTTCTGCCACAGCGAAAAGAACACGACCGGGATCACCGGCGACGTGTCCTGTGATTTCTATCATCATGTCGAGGAGGATCTCCGGATGATGGCCGAGGGCGGTCAGAACACCTTCCGCTTCTCCATCAGCTGGTCACGAATTCTGCCGAAAAACGACCATGTCGTCAATCCGGCCGGTCTGGCCTTCTATGACCGCGTGCTGGACGCGTGTGAAAAATACGGCATCGTGCCCAACGTTACGCTGATCCATTATGATCTGCCGGACTATATCGGCGATCAGGGCGGCTGGTGCTACCCCGGCGTGGCCGATGAATTCGCGTTTTACTGTTCCGTAGTGTTCAAGCACTTCGGCGACCGGATTCCGCTGTATGTGACGATCAATGAGCCGAACCACAACGCTTACTGCGATTACTGCGTCGGCAACTATCCGCCGAATGAAACTAACCTGCAGCACTATTGCCAATGTGCTTACAACATGGCGGTCTGCACGGCCAAGGCGATCCGCGAGTTCCGCAAGCTGAATCTGAAGGCGCAGATCGGCGTGGTGCAGGGCTGCGGCCCGGCGACCGCGCTTCAGGATACGCCGGAGTACCGCGACGCCGTCAAATATTGCAATTATTTCTGCAACGACTGGATTCTCGATCCGGCGATCAAGGGCGCTTACGATCCGGAGTTAATCGCCGCTGTCAAAGCGAAGGGCATCGACCTGTCGTTTGTGAAGGAAGAGGATCTGGAAATCATGAAGCACAACACGATTGATTTCTTAGGCCAGAACATTTACAGCCGGATGCTGGTAAAACCGAACACCTCCGGCATCACTGCTTTCACCGTCAACAACGCCGGAAACAACGACGGTTCGGCGAGTGCTGCGCGGGAGACCCGGGCGATTGCCGGCTGGTTTGAAAGCGACCGCGATCCCAATACCAAGCTCAATCACTGGGGCCGCGAGATCTTCCCGCAGTGCGCCTACAACACGCTGATGGAACGCAAACGCCGCTATGGCGATATTCCGATCTACGTTACGGAAAACGGCCACGGCTGTTACGACGTCGCGGATGAAAACGGCTATGTTGAAGATGACGAGCGGATTGAGTTCCTGCGCAATTATCTCCATTATATTCTGAAGGCGAAGCAGGACGGCGTGAATCTGAAGGGCTATTACGTCTGGTCGACGATGGATCTTTACAGCTGGATCAACGGCTACAAGAAGCGCTATGGTCTGGTGCGCGTGGACTATGACGATCCGCAGCGCAAGCGCACGCCGAAGAAAAGCTATTTCTGGTACAAGCAGTTTATCGCTGAGCATCAGGATCTTTAGGCTTAATTTTAAGGCATCCTTCGCGGCAACCGCCGGCCTGCGCCGCGGCTGTCCGATCCGGATGCCTTTTCTAAATGCAAGGGGGAAAACCGATGTTTGATTTGTCTGTTTTGTTGAATGTGGAAATGCAGATTCTGATCTTTTTCGGGCTGGGTCTGCTTTTGAAGAAAAGAGGAGTCACCGACGGTCCGATCGATGCTTTTCTGTCGACGTTGATTCTGAATCTGATCATGCCGGTCAATATCTTCCTGTCCTTTTACCGCAGCGTTTCCGTCGCGGTGTTAAAAGAAAGCCTCCTGTTGGTGCTGGCGGGTGTGATCGTGGTCGTGCTCGTGTTGGGAATGGCGCGGCTTTTGCCCAAGTCGATGCCGTTAGAAAAGAAGCGGATCGCGCAGTATTCGATGTTGATATCCAACGGCTCGCTGATCGGTCTGCCTTTGATCGAAGGGCTGTGCGGAAGCATGGGTGTTGTGTATGCGAACATCTTTATGATTCCGACGCGGATTCTGTCGTTTTCCTCCGGGGAGAAATATTTCAATACGGAGTGGAAGCCGGCAGGGGCGCTGTCCGTGATGAAGAAATTCTTTTTCAATCCGATCACGATCGCGATGATCCTGGGATTTCTGTTCAACCTGGCGCGGATTCCGCTGCCGGGCGGGCTGGATGCGGTGTTCAGTTCCTTGTCCGGATGCATGAGTCCGCTCGCGCTGTTGTTAGTCGGATCGACGCTGCTGGACAGGGAATCGACAAGCGCGGGATTATCGAAGGATATCGTGCAGATCAGTCTGTTCCGGCTGATCATCGCGCCGTTCTTAACCTGGATCGTCGGTGTGGCGTTACATTTAAGCACGCCGCAGCTGATTGCCGCCGTGCTGGTCAACGCGACGCCGGTCGCTTCCACGGCCACGATCTTCTGCCGCAAGTATAACGGCAATACCAGCTATACCAGCCGCTGCGTTTTCTTTTCCACGGTCTTTTCCCTGTTTACGTTAGTACTGGTTTCCGCTACAATGTCGATGGGATAAGGGGGAATTTTCCATGACGAGACGTCTTCAATTCAAGGTCGATCTGATTCACGGGCCGATCTTTCAAAGCTTGCTTTTCTTTGCGATTCCGCTGTTTTTTTCCAATGTGTTTCAGCAGTTATACAATACCGTCGATACGATGATCGTCGGCCATGCGCTGGGCGATTTGTCACTGGCGGCGATCGGTTCCTGCGCCGCGATTTATGATTTGTTGATCGGTTTTGCGTTAGGCATCGGCAACGGTCTGGCGATCGTGACGGCGCGCAGCTACGGCGCCAACGATACGGAGCTGCTTAAAAAATCGGTGGCGGCTTCGATCGTGATTGGCCTTTTGACTTCGCTGGTGCTGACAGTAGGCGCGGAAGTGATTTTAATGCCGTTGTTGAAAATGTTGGATACGCCGCCGGAGATCATCGCCGAGGCGTTCAGCTACATTTCGGTGATCACGCGGTTTACGCTGGTCATGTTCGCGTATAATTTGTGCGCGGGTCTGCTTCGGGCAATCGGCAACAGCTTCATGCCGCTGGTCTTCTTAGTTTTATCGTCATGCCTGAATATCGGGCTGGATCTGTTTTTCATCACGCAGCTGAACATGGGCGTCGGCGGGGCGGCGGTTGCGACCGTCATCGCGCAGGGAATTTCGGTCGTCCTGTGCCTGATTTATATTTTGAAGAAAGCGCCGGTCTTAATTCCGCAGCGCCGGCATTTTAAAGTCGAGCGGGGGATTTATGCGGAAATGTTGGGACAGGGCTTGTCGATGGGCTTTATGGGCAGCATCGTTGCGGCGGGTTCCGTCGTGCTGCAGTATGGCATCAACAATCTGGGAACGCTGGTGATCGCGGGGCATACCGCGGCGCGCAAGCTGTTCATGTTCTTCAACATGCCGTTTTCCGCAATGGCGATGGCGATTTCAACATTTGTTTCACAGAACCGGGGCGCGGATCAGCGGACGCGGATTCTCAAGGCGATGCGGTGCGCTGTGCTGTATGATATCGCGATGGCCGCAGGGGTAACCGTGATTCTGTTGTTGTTCGCGCCGGCTCTGGTTCAGCTGATTTCCGGCTCGCAGGAGGCTGTCGTGCTGAACAACGGGGCCTTGTATCTGCGGGTGGTCGGACCGTTCTATGCCGTTTTAGGCGTCTTGTTGGAAACCCGGTATGCGCTGCAGGGATTAGGCGCCAAAATGATTCCGCTGGTGTCGAGTGTGATCGAGCTGTTGGGAAAGATTGTATTCGCGTTCGTGTTCATTCCGCGGTTTCAGTATCTCGCGGTCATTTTCTGCGAACCGGTGATCTGGTGTCTGATGACGGCGCAGCTGATTTACGCTTATGCTACTCATCCTTATATCCGAGGAGAAAAAGGAAAAGCGGAATTATCGGTTTAATCCGGATTAACGACCATCGTTGAGGCAAGAGAAGGGATGGCTGTTCAAGGGAGGAAAAGGGAAAAACCATGAAACTGTTTGTATCGGATCTGGATGGAACATTGTATCCGCCCAACGTCACCGACAGCGGCGCGGAAAACCGGGCGGCGATCCAGCGCTGGCGGGCGGCGGGCAACGTGTTCACGGTAGCGACTGCACGGATTCATCAGGCGTATCCGAAAGTGTCGGCGGATCTGGGCTTTGCGGTCGATTATCTGGGCGGCAATGGGGCCGAATTGATCTTCAGCGATGGAACGCGGATGACGCGCACCCTGAAGGCGGCGGTTTTTC
This sequence comes from Holdemania sp. 1001302B_160321_E10, assembly GCF_015552275.1. Classification (NCBI taxonomy): domain Bacteria; kingdom Bacillati; phylum Bacillota; class Erysipelotrichia; order Erysipelotrichales; family Erysipelotrichaceae; genus Holdemania; species Holdemania sp. 1001302B_160321_E10. The sequence continues at coordinate 114,860 of NZ_JADNEM010000001.1, forward strand.
TGGACGTAGCCGGCTGGCTGGCGCGGCATCATGTTGACGCGACGGTGAAAATGAATTGCCAGGGGCAATGGATCAGCAGCGACTGCCGGCATTATCCGTATGGACATCCGCACCGGCTGCGCCGTTCCCTGCTGGATTCGGTGACGTTGGCAGAAACGACCGTGGATCCGAACGCGGAAATCCTGAATCTGGGGATCATTATCCGTCCGGATCAGCGCGACGGCGTTAAACGGGCCTTGCGGGAAAAGCTGGCGGGAACCGTGGAGATCGTCAGCTCGGATTTTGATAATCTGGATCTGGTCCGGCCGGATTGTTCCAAAGCGGCCGCGCTGGGCATTCTTGCGGAGCGGGTGGGTGTACCGCTGCGCGAGGTGATTGTGATCGGCGATTCGGAAAATGACGTCGGGATGTTTGACGTTGTGGAAACGAGCTACTGCATGGCGCAGGCGGAGCCGGAGGTCAGGCAAAAAGCGCGGTGGGTCGTGACGTCGGTGGCGGAAGCGCTGGCACGCGAGAGCGGCAGGAGGTAGGAATTTATCTTTCCTGCTTAAAAATCGCTCAGCAGATTATGAAGACTTTAAAAAGAGGCGGAATCACGAAAAGTGTTCTGCTTTTCTTTCTATTAGGAAAGTGCATTATTTAAGGATAGGGAACAAAGAACCCTGAGCAGAAAGCAAGATAAGAGCAGCAAGCTGCGTTGATTATAAAATCAAATAATAAATAGCGTAGATATTTTACCTTTTTGTCAGGTGATGTCTTATTTCATGAATATGATTATTCCAAGTTAATACTATGAATATAACTTAAAGATACTATTGGAATAATGTCCTGAATATTGTATAATATTCGGGACAAAAGGAGGAATTAACTTGGCAAATAGTTATTCCAGAAAGATTCAAGAAAGGATTCGGGATGCTGCCGAAGGAACTGTTTTCATCGGCGCAGATTTTGCTGATATTGCAGATACAGAAACGGTAAGACGAAATTTAAATCGTTTGACACAGGCAGGCTTAATCCGACGAGTTCTAAAGGGAGTTTATGAAAAGCCGGAATACAGCGAAATGCTGAAGGAATATGTAGCGGCAGATCCGGAAGTCGTGGCCAAAGCGCTGGCACGGAATTATCACTGGAGCATTGCCCCGTGCGGGAATACAGCTCTGAATTTGCTGGGACTTTCTACACAGGTAACCGCGGTTTGGTCCTATATCAGCGATGGTCCTTATAAGACCTATGAATGGGATTCCACAAAGCTGGAATTTAAGCATCGAACAAACAAAGAGATTACAGGACTTTCCTATATGACGATCCTTGTAATTCAGGCGTTGAAAACATTGGGGAAAGCAAACGTTACAGAGAAAACGATCCAGATACTTCGTTTTCGATTAAGTAAAGAGGATAAAGAGGTTATGTTAACAGAGGCGGCAGAGTCCACAGATTGGGTTTATAATACAATTCGGAAGATTGCGGAGAGGGACTGAAAAAGTGATCAATGTTGCTAGATTTTCGGACAATGATAAACGGATACTCTTTAGAAATACAGCTCATAAAATGGGGCTGAATGATACCGTTGTGGAAAAGGACTTCTGGGTTTGCTTTACACTCGATTATTTATTTCATCGGTCTCCTTGGATGGATTTTATAACATTTAAGGGGGGGACCAGCCTTTCAAAAGCCTTCAACCTGATCAACCGGTTTTCGGAAGATATTGATCTGATCCTGGACTGGCGGATATTAGGATATGGCAAAGACGAGCCTTGGGAACAGCGTTCAAACACAAAGCAGGATGCATTTAACAAAGAGGCCAACATCAGGGCAGAGATTTTTTTAAATGAAATTTTCTGCCTGGCAATCAGGAAGGATTTATCACAAGAGCTTGGCTGTGAAGTAAACATTAAAATGGATGAAAAAGAAAAGCAAACAGTCATTTTTTCTTATCCGAAACTGTTTACCAATACCAGAATCCTGCAGGTGATTCGTTTGGAAATTGGAGCCTTGGCGGCATGGACGCCAGCGATGACAGCCGAGATCACACCCTATGCCGCGAAGTATTATCCGGATATTTTTCGCCAGAAAAGCACCTCCATTTTGACTGTGGCTCCAGAACGGACATTTTGGGAAAAGGCTACAATCTTACATCATGAGGCGAACAGGCCGGAACATTTGGAAATGCCCCAGCGCTATTCCCGACATTATTATGACGTATATCGAATGGCTGATTCCCCAGTAAAGGAATCTGCCTTTTCGCAGCTTGATCTTCTGAAGAAGGTTGTGAACTTCAAAATGAAGTTTTATCCACGGGCTTGGGCAAAGTATCCGGAAGCTGTGCCAGGGACGTTAAAGCTTATACCAGCGGAGTATCGTTTTGCAGCTTTGAAGGCAGACTACGAGGCTATGAAAGATATGCTTTTCGGAGATGTTCCTGAGTTTGAGACAGTTATCGCTGGAGTCCGGGAATTGGAAAAAGAAATCAACATGCTCAAATAAGCATAATTCGGTGAGGATTTTGTGTTTTTAGATTATTTCCATCGTCCTGTGATGGCAACAGAAGAACGGGAAGAACGCTTTAAAACTATTATTTAAAGATCAAGGATCTGCCTCCGCTGATCCTTGATGACGAAGATCGGAATGTTTATTATGAAGCGCTGCAAGCGTATGACGAACAGGAAGATGCGGAAGTTATGCGGACGTTTATCGAATTTTCGTTGATCAAAGCATGGAAAAAATGCATGAAAGAAAGCGCCTGAGAAATCAGTTGCCGGATCATAAACGCTGAAGACTGGAAACAGTCTTTTTTGTTTGTGATTTTCTTAGTATCGTAGAAAATTGAATCAAATTGAGAGAGTGAAGGGGAATGACGGTGAGAATTTCATTCGATCTGACTGCAGGGGCTTTTCTTCAATATTGAGAGACGTTAAAGTAAAAGCAGGAAGGGAACGTGATCGGAATGGAACCTGTTTTAATGGAAGATCTTGAACGTTACTGCTTTTTATCAAAACTGACCGGGAATCACAATGCGGATCATCCGGTATTTGTCTGTGTTGCTGGACGGATGGATAAGGAAGCAAATTGTTACCGCTATACATTGAAAATGAATAAAAATGGAGAGTGGCGGACTGTCTGCGAGTTGGAAAAACCAGGCGTCCTGTTGTTTCTCGACGCGGATACACTGTTGTTAAGCGGGGTGAAATCCACGGATGCCCCAGTTCAGCCGAATTCTGCCCAAACCCGGTTTTCCACATTCTTGTGTTCGACGGAGGAATGGAAAGAAACGTTCACGCTGCCGCTGAAGACGACGGATGTTCAGCGATTAACGAAAACCCAGCTGCTGATCAAAGCGGAAATTCAGCTGGAAGCCGCCGATGCTTATGCCTTGGATCCAGAACAGGCTGAGGCCTGGCAAAAAACACAGCGGGAAAACGCCGATTATACCGTGCTGGAAGAACTGCCGTGGTGCGCGGATGGCCGCGGTGTTATTCAGGGAAAACGGATGCGGTTGTTTGTTTACGACACATTAACCACAGAATTATTCCCGCTGACCGATCCGCGGATGAACTGCGGCAGTGTTTCCACTTGCCCTGAGTTGGGGAAAGCTTTGTTCACCGGGATGACCTATGGGCGGAAGGCATCCCAACGCGAAGGCTTGTATTGCTTCGACGCCCAAACGGGAAGTGTGACGACGCTGATCGAAGAAGGGGTTTACCGGCGGATCAAAGAGCCGCGTTTTGTCAGCGGAACGGTTGTGTTCGCCGCGACCGACGGTCTGCGGTATGGCAAGAATGAATCGCTGAACTTCTACACACTGAATCCGGATACCGGCGCTGTGACGCTGTTGGCAAAGCTGGATGATCCGCTGGGCAGCTCGATCGTTACCGACTGCCGGTTAAGCAGCGGCAGTGCGGTAAAAACGGACGGGACTTCGCTTTACTTTACGATGAATCAAGGCTGGACGACGCCTTTATTCCAGCTTGATCTGAAAGGAAATCTCAGACGCGTGCTGGATTTTAACGGTTCTATTGACGATTTTGACGTGACAGGACAAACCGTGCGGTTTATCGGTCAACGGGCTCATCGGCTTCAGGAAATCGAACAGGCACAACTGCCGCAAGGCAAGCTGACTTCGCTGACCGATTGGAACGCGGACGCGCTGGCCGATCGCGATGTCATCCAGCCGCGGTATCTGTCATTTCATTCTGGCGGCAGGCAGATCGACGGCTGGGTTCTGACGCCCTGGCATTATGATCCAAACCAACGCTACCCGGCGGTGTTGGAAATCCACGGCGGACCCAATACCGCTTATGGTGAAGTTTTCCACCATGAAATGCAGATGCTGGCGGGCAAGGGATATTTCGTTCTTTTCTGCAATCCAGTCGGTTCCGTTGGCCGCGGGAACGCGTTTGCGGATATCCGCGGACGGTATGGCTGCGAGGATTATCAGAATTTGACTGATTTTCTCGACGAAGCCATTCAGGCTTATCCGGCGATCGATCCAAAACGAATCGCGGTGAGCGGGGGCAGCTACGGCGGGTTTATGGTCAACTGGATGATCGGCCATACACACCGCTTTGCCTGCGCGATCAGTCAGCGCTCCATCGCCAATTTTATGACGATCTACGGTCTCAGCGACTTCGGCTATTATTTCGTGCGTGATCAGCTGAGCGCGGATCCGCTGAATGAACAGGATCAGGCCAGGCTGTGGCGCCATTCGCCGCTGCGCTATGCCGGACAGGTCAAAACACCGACGCTGTTTCTGCATTCGGAAGACGATCATCGCTGCTCGATCAGCGAGGGCTTGCAGATGTTTACCGCTTTAAGCGATCGCGGCGTACCGACCCGGATGGTGTGCTTCAAGGGCGAACATCATGAGCTGAGCCGCAGCGGCAAGCCGCTGCACCGTCTGCGCCGGCTCGCGGAAATCCAGCGCTGGCTTGACTGCTATTGTCCAGCGAACGGATCATCGGAAGCGGTGTTTTCAGGGAAAGAAGGACGTTAACCGCCTCCCTTTTTCCTTGCTGAAAAGAAAGGAAAATCCCGTCGAATCCGGTCCGAAATAAGATTGACACCTCTGGCGAAATCGCTTACAATAAAAACGAAGTTGGATTGTTATTGTTTTATAAAACAAGCAAAACCAATTTGCAGGGCTTTTGTTCTGCAGATTGGTTTTTTTGTTTTTCAGGGTAGTTGTCCATAAAATTACAGTTCAGCTTGCAGGACATGGAAAGAGAGGAATTCCTTATGAAAGTCTTGATCGGCCAGTTTGTTACGGAATCCAACGCCAACATTCCCCATCAGTGTGAAATCACGGATTATGACATCGCCTTCGGCGAAGAATGTATCCAGAAGATGCAGATCCGTCCGGTTTTTGAGAAGCACGGGATCGAGCTGATTCCTTCGATTTACGCCAATGCCGGAGCGGCGGGCGTCGTCAGTCCGCGCGCGTTCGCTTATATTGAAAGCTGCTTTCTGAAGGCGGTGAGGGAACATCTCCATGAGATCGACGGAATTTATTTCATGCTTCATGGCGCGAGCGAGGTCGCAAAGCTGGAAGGCGGATCCGGTGATCATCACATTCTTCAGGAAGTCCGCAAGCTGGTCGGCCCTTATGTTCCGATCGCGGTGGCCTGTGATCCGCATGGCAATCTGAAACAGGACTATGTCGAATCGATTCAGATTCTGCGCAGCTATCGGCAGTCGCCGCATACGGATAAGGAAGAAACCTATGAAAAGGTGACGAGCTTGTTATGCGAGCTGCTGAAGCACCGCCAGGCAATCCACGCTGTGTACCGCAAGCTGCCGTTGATTCTGGGTGGGGAACAGAGCGTTTCCGCGGACGAACCGGTGCGCTCAATCAACCAGTATATGGACGAGCTGGAACAGGATCCGCGGATTCAGAGCTGTTCCTGGCATGTCGGCTATATCCGCCATGACTGCGACGTCGCCGGCTGCGGCATCGTCGTGGTGCCGGCCCGGACCGAGGATCAGGCCTACGCGGAAACGATCGCCGATCAGTTGGCGGCGTATGTCTGGGACCGCCGCCATGAATTCCATTACACCGGTCTGACCGCAAAGCCCGAGGAAGCGCTGGCGATGACGCTGGCGTTTGAGGGAAGCCCGGCGGTAATCACCGATTCCGGAGATAATACGACCTCCGGCGCAACCGGATGGAACACGTTTGTGCTGCGTCAGGTGTTAGCGGTGGAAGCACTGAAAAAAAGCTTCCTGTTCGCGCCGATCTGTGATCCGAAGACCGCGGATCAGCTGAAAACCTGTCAGCCTGGCGAAACAGTCCGGATTGATTTGGGCGTGGGCTATGACGCGCTTTCAGAAAGCGTCCCGCTGGACGTCGTCGTGAAAAGTCATGGTGAAATCGCGCGCTTTGTCGGTGAGGAACTGATCAAAGTCTTCGGCAGCTGCACGCTGGTAAGCGTCAAAGACCGGCCGATTGATATTATCATTTCAAACACCAGCCAGCCGATCATCGTCAATCCGCAGCTGCGCCACCTCGGCATCGAATGGACGGATTACGACGTCACGGTCGTGAAGCAAGGCTATATCTTCCCGGATTTCAAAGCGCAGGCCCAATTCTACGTCATGTCGCTGACCGACGGCGCGACCCCGCAGGACACCGCTTCGATTCCCTTCAAGCGGATCATGCGGCCGATGTTCCCGATCGATCAGATTTAAAGCCAGTAAGTTCAAATCAATGTGTCCCAAGGAGGAAATCAAGATGAAAGTTATGGTAGGCTTATTTACAACCGAATCCAACGCCAACGTGCCGGGGAAAAACGAGATTGGCAGCTACGATCTCGGCTTCGGCGACGACTGTGTCCGCAAGCTGCGGGTCGGCGAGGTATTCCAGGCCGCCGGGATCGATGTGATTCCGTCCGTGTATGCCAGCGCCGGGGCCTCCGGCGTGATCACGCGCAAAACCTTCGATTACATCGAATCGCTGTTTGTCCGCACGGTCAAGGAACATCTCCATGAGATCGACGGCATCTATCTGCATCTGCACGGCGCCAGCGAGGTGGAAGGTCTGGGTTCCGGGGATCATCACATCCTGGCCGCGATCCGCAAGCTGACCGGCCCGTATCTGCCGATCGCCGTAGCCTGCGATCCGCATGGCAACCTGTGCCAGGAATATGTGGACAACTGCACGATTCTGCGCAGCTACCGCGAGTCCCCGCACACCGACGCGGATGAAACCAAACGTCAGGTCGCGCAGATGTTATGCGATCTGTTGAAGCACCGTCAGAACATTCATGCGATTTACCGCAAGCTGCCGTTAATCCTCGGCGGGGAACAGAGCGTGTCGACGGACGAGCCGGTTCGCTCAATCAATCAGTTTATGAATGAGCTGGAACAGGATCCGCGGATTTTGAGCTGTTCCTGGCATGTCGGCTACATCCGTCACGACAGCGACGTCGCCGGCTGCGGCATCGTCGTCGTCCCCGCCACGGAAAAAGACAGCGCTTATGCGGAAACGGTTGCGGATCAGCTGGCTGCCTATGTCTGGGACCGCCGGCATGAATTTCACTACACCGGCCTGACCGCGAAACCGGAAAAAGCGCTGGAAATGGCGCTGGCCTTTGAAGGCAAACCGGTATTTATCACCGATTCCGGGGATAACGTCACCTCCGGCGCGACCGGCTGGAATACGTTTATCTTACGTCAGGTGCTGGCTGTTCCGCAGCTGACCAAGCGCTTCCTGTTTTCCAATATCTGCGATCCGAATACCTGGCAGCTTCTCGATTCGCTGCCGTCCGGGACAGAAACTCAGATCACGCTGGGCGTTGGCGCCGACGCAAATTCCGCACCGGTTACGCTCGATGTGATCGTGCGAAGCAAGGGCAGTCTGCGCGGATATCTGATGCATGATCACGATGCGCATTACGGGGACGCCGTCGTCGTGTCCGTCAAGGGTCTGCCGATCGAGATCAGCGTGGCGTCCACGCGCCAGACAATGTGTGAGAAACATCAGTTTGATGCGCTGGGGATTGATTGGGATGATTACGACGTGATCGTCGTCAAACAGGGCTATATCTTCCCGGATCTCAAAGCGAAGGGCCAGCTGTGCATCATGTCGCTGACCGGCGGCGCGACGCCGCAGGATACCGCCTCGATTCCATTCAAGCGGATTCAGCGGCCGATGTTCCCGATCGATGAGATTTAGGGGACAGAGTTCATGAAGATTTTAATCGGTTTCTTCACCACCGAGTCCAACGCAAACATCCGGCAGAAAGCGACGCTGGCGGATTATGATCTGGCATGGGGGGAAGACTGCCTGCGAAAAAACAAAGTCAGCGACGTTTTCAGCCAGGCCGGGATTGAGATGATTCCCACGCTGTATGCCAATGCGGCCGGGGCCGGCGTGATCGAAAGAAAGGCCTTTGAGTATATTGAAAATAATTTCTTAACGGCGGTGCGGGAGCATCTGCACGAGCTGGATGGGATTTACCTGCATCTGCACGGCGCCAGTACCGTGGAGGGGTTAGGCTCCGGCGATCATCACATTCTGAAGAAAATCCGGGAATTGACCGGGCCGTATCTGCCGATTGCCGTGGTGTGCGATCCGCATGGGAATCTCACGCAGGAATATGTCGAAGCCTGTACGATTCTGCGCAGTTATCGGGAAAGTCCGCATACCGATGCGGATGAAACGAAACGGAAGGTGGCTCAGCTGCTTTGCGATCTGTTGAAAAAACGTCAGAATATCCATGCGGTTTACCGCAAGCTGCCGTTAATTCTCGGTGGGGAACAGAGCGTGTCGGCGGATGAGCCGGTGCGTTCGATCAATCGGTATCTGGATGAGCTGGAACAGGATCTGCGGATTCTGAGCTGTTCCTGGCATGTCGGCTATCTGCGTCACGATTGTCCGGAGGCGGGATGCGGCATCGTCGTCGTTCCGGCCAGCGGAAAGGATCAGGCGTATGCGGAGACGATCGCCGATCAGCTAGCGGAGTATGTCTGGCAGCGGCGGCATGAATTCCACTATACGGGATTGACGGCAAAGCCGCAGGAAGCCTTGCGGATGGCGCTGGAATTTGATGGCAAGCCGGTGTTTCTGACCGATTCCGGAGATAATGTGACCTCGGGCGCCAGCGGATGGAATACCCGTGTGTTGCGACAGTTTCTCGCTGTTGGTCATTTACAGAAACGCGTCCTGTTCGCGTCGATCTGCGATCCCAAGGCCGTTAACCAGCTGCAGGATCACGCGGTCGGCGAACGCGCGGTCTTTAACTTGGGCATGAATGCCGACGTCCATTCTGAAAGCGTCACCTTGAAAGGCACGATCATCGCGAAGGGACCGTTAATGGGCAATCTGTGGAGCGGGCGTCAGCGGGTCTGGGGACAAACCGTCACCGTCCAACTGGAAACGAAACCGATCGATGTCTTGATCGCTTCCAAAAACAATACGTTGTGCGAACAGCACCAATACGAGGCTGCGGGCGTGGATTGGGATGACTACGACGTGATCGTCGTGAAGCAGGGCTACATTTTTCCGGAATTAAAGGCGAAAGGGAAACTGTGCGTGATGTCGCTGACCGACGGCGCGACGCCGCAGGATACCGCCTCGATTCCCTTCAAGCAGATTCAGCGGCCGATGTTTCCAATCGATGAGATTTAAGGAGGGAAAAGCGATGAAAGTTATGATCGGCACATTGTATGCCGAATGCAACGATCAGATTCCAACGCGGGCCCGGCTGGAAAATTTCGATCTGGCCCGGGGCGAAGCCTGTATTGATAAAATGAAGATCCGGTCTGTCTTTGAACAGGCGCAGATCACGCTCATTCCGGCGCTGTATGCCGACGGCGGATCGACCGGTGTGATCGAGCGGCCGGCTTACGATTATATTGAATCCCAGATGCTTCAGACGTTAAAAACGCATCTTCACGAACTGGACGGAATCTATTTGTTTCTGCACGGCGCCAGTGAGGTGGAAGGGATGGGGTCTGGCGAACATCGGCTGCTGAAAAAAATCCGGGAGCTGACCGGGCCGTATCTGCCGATTGCCGTCACCGCCGATCCGCACGGCAACCTGTGCCGGGACTATGTGGAACAATGCACGATCCTGCGCAGCTACCGCGAATCGCCGCACACCGACGCCGACGCGACGAAACGCCGAGTCGCGCAGATGTTGTGCGATCTGTTGAAAAAACGGCAGAATATCCATGCCCTTTACCGCAAGCTGCCGTTGATCTTAGGCGGGGAACAGAGCGTGTCGACGGATGAACCGGTGCGCTCAATCAATCAGTATATGGATGAGCTGGAAAAGGATCCGCGGATTTTAAGCTGTTCCTGGCATGTCGGTTATATCCGTCACGATACCGATGTCGCCGGCTGCGGCATCGTCGTGGTGCCGGCCACGGAAAGCGACAGCGCTTATGCGGAAACGATTGCGGATCAGCTGGCGGAATACGTCTGGCAAAAACGCCATGAATTCCACTACACCGGTCTGACGGCCGATTTGGAGGAAGCGCTGGACATGGCTGTCAATTTTGAAGGCAAACCGGTGTTTGTCAGCGATTCCGGGGATAATGTCACCTCCGGGGCGACCGGCTGGAACACGTTGGTATTACGCCGTGTATTGGCGCGGAAGACGCGGACAAAATCATTTCTGTTTGCGGCAATCTGCGATCCCGGAGCATTTGGGAAGCTTAACGCCCTGGCAGTGGGATCTGCCGCACAGTTTACGCTGGGCGTCAATCATGACGCCTGCTCAGAAAGCGTGGCGCTGCGGGGAACGATCAAAGCCAAAGGCAAGCTGATGGGCTACGCGCTGCATGACGTCAACGCGGTGTTCGGCGAATGTGTCGTTGTTTCGCTGCAGGATGAGAACATCGACATTATCGTCAGCAGCACCCGGCAGGTGCTGTGTGAGCAGCATCAGTTTGAAAACGCCGGCGTGAACTGGGATGACTACGACGTGATCGTTGTCAAGCAGGGCTATCTTTTTCCAGAGTGCAAAGCGAAGGGCAGACTGTGCGTCATGGCGCTGACCCCGGGAGCGACGCCGCAGAACACCGCGATGATTCCGTTCAAGCGGATTCAGCGGCCGATGTTTCCGATCGATGAAATATAAGGAGAACAAGAAGATGGAAATTAATGCCCAACGGTTATGGGACCGGCTTCACCAGTTAGGCCAGATCGGCGTCGATCCGCAGGGCGGCGTCACCCGCTGGACTTTTACCGACGCGGATACTCAGGCGAAGAACTGGCTGATCGGCGAAATGAAGGCGGCCGGGCTGGACGTGCATGAGGATCCGGTCGGCAACGTCATCGGCGTCTACAATCCCGGCGGCAGCCCGTTAGCGCCGGTGCTGTGCGGCTCCCACTTCGACACCGTGCGCAACGCCGGCATTTTCGACGGCTGTCTGGGACTGTTGGCGGGCGTGGAAGCGGCGCAGACGTTTAAGGAAAATCAAACAGAATTGAAACGGCCGCTGTGGATTATCGGTTACCGCGATGAGGAAGGCAACCGGTTCAATTCCGGGATGATCGGAAGTAAGACGGTCACCGGAAAGGCGTTGCCTGAAGATTTCCTGGTTCAGGACGCGGCGGGCATCACGCTGAAGGAGGCGATGGAACGCTGCGGATATCATCCGGAAGCGTATCGTCAGGGTCAGATCGATCCGATTTATGCCAGCATGGAGCTGCATATCGAACAAGGCAAGGTTCTGGAACAGAATCAATGTCCGGTCGGGATCGTCGAAGGCATTCCGTATCTGCGCTTCTATGAAGTGACGCTGAGCGGATGCAGCGGCCATGCGGGCGCGACGCCGATGAACGACCGGCAGGATCCCGTGCTGGCGATGACCGAATGGATTCATCAAATCACGGAATCAGCCCGTCAGAAGACCTACACCGTCGCAACAGTCGGCTGCATTCAGACCTTCCCCGGCTCCACGAACGTCATCTGCGATCACGTCACCTTCACGCTGGACATCCGCAGTCTGGACGAAGCTCAGATTGAAGCCTGCCTGCGGGAGATCGAGACGTTGGAAGCCCGCCTGGAAAGCGAGGGCATTCAGGTCCGGCGCGAACTGCGGCATATTCTGTATGGCATGGATTGCGATGAACGGCTGAAACACCAGCTGGAAATGATTGTGGAAAAGCGGGATCTGCCGGTCTTCCGGCTGATGAGCGGCGCGGGCCATGACAGTCAGAATTTCAAGGATGTCTGTCCGTGCGCAATGATTTTCGTCCGTTCGGTCAACGGCTATTCGCACCGCAAGGAAGAATATACGCCGATCGAAGACTGCGCGGCAGGCGCGAATGTGCTGCTGGACATGCTTTATCAGCTTGCCAACGAAGAAGATCGTGCATCGTCATCCCCGCAAACGATCCTTTGAAACGATTGCCCGGTGATCAGCACCGGTTCGTTTCCGCTCATCATCCATGCAGGAAAAGAAACAAGCGTCATTGAAAAAATCCAGGATCAACAAGAATAAATAAGGAGAGAAGTCACTATGAAAGTTTTGATGGGAACCTTCGTCACAGAATCCAACGCCAACGTCCCGGCTAAAACCCGGATCAACCATTACGACATGGCCTTCGGCGAGGACTGCCTGCGCAAGATGAACGTTGCGGACATCTACGCCGCGGCCGGCATTGAAACGATCGGCGCGATCTACGCCGACGCCGGCGGCAACGGCGTCGTCACAAAAGACGCGTTTGATTACATCGAAGGCTGTTTCGCGGACGCGGTCCGGGCGCACCTGCAGGAGATCGACGGAATTTATCTGTTTCTGCACGGCGCCAGCGAAGTCGAGGAGATCGGCTCCGGCGATCATCACATCCTGAAAACAATCCGTGAAATAACCGGCCCGTATCTGCCGATCGCCGTGGTTTGCGATCCGCACGGCAATCTGTGTCAGGAATATGTGGACAACTGTACGATTCTGCGCAGCTACCGCGAATCCCCGCATACCGACGCCCAAGCATCCAAACGCATCGTCTCGCAGATGCTGTGCGACCTGCTTCACGACCGCCAGCACATCCACGCCGTATACCGCAAGCTGCCGCTGATCCTGGGGGGCGAACAGAGCGTATCGGCGGATGAACCGGTGCGTTCAATCAACCGCTACATGGACGAGCTGGAACACGATCCGCGGATCCGCAGCGTGTCCTGGCATGTCGGCTACATCCGGCATGACTGCGACGTAGCCGGCTGCGGGATTGTCGTCGTGCCTCAGAACACCGCCGATCAGGCCTATGCGGAAACCATCGCCGATCAGCTGGCAGATTATGTATGGAACAAGCGCCATGAATTCCATTATACGGGATTGACCGCCCATCCGGACGAAGCGTTGAAAATGGCGCTGGACTGCGCGGAAAAACCAGTGTTCATCACCGATTCCGGCGATAACGTCACCTCCGGCGCAACCGGCTGGAACACGTTCGTTCTGCGCCAGGTTTTAGCGGTAAAGGAGCTGAACAAACGCTTCCTGTTTGCGACGATCTGCGATCCGGCCGCCTATGAAATGTTGGCAAAGCTGCCGGACGGCACGGAAACAAACTTGAAACTGGGTGTGGGTTATGACGAATACTCCGCCCCGGTGACGCTGGAAGTCGTCGTGAAATCAAAGGGCGAGCTGCGCGGCTTCATGTACCGCGATCATAACCGGGCTTATGGCTACTGCGTCACGGTCAGCGTGAAGGGACTGCCTGTCGAGATCATGGTTGCCAGCAATCGTCAGGCGATGGTGGAAATCCACCAGTTTACCGATGCCGGTATTGCGTTGGACGACTACGATGTGATCGTCGTCAAGCAGGGCTATATCTTCCCGGAACTCAAGGCTGCGGGCAAGCTGTGCGTGATGTCGCTGACCGGTGGCGCGACGCCGCAGGACACCGCGTCGATTCCGTTTAAACGAATTATGCGGCCGATGTTTCCGATCGACCAGATATGAGGTGAAGACCATGAAAATAATTGCGGCTAAATTTACCCTGGAAGCCAACGAGCACGTCCCGATGTTCTGCGATCTGGAAAACACCGCCCTGAGCTTTGGCAAAGAGGCGCTGTCGCACATGCAGCTGGGCGATGTGTTTGACCGTCCGGACATCGAACTGATCCCGGTTCTCTGCGCTGATGCCGGCTGCAGCGGCGTGATGCGCAAGGGCTGTTTCGATTATCTCGAGCAGCGGATTTTGAGCGCCGTTCGCGAACATTTGCCAGAGCTGGACGGGATCTATCTGCATCTGCACGGCGCGAGCTTCGTGGAGGAAATCGGCAGCGGCGAGCAGCATTTAGTGCGGGAAATCCGCAAGCTGACCGGACCGTATCTGCCGATCGCGATCGCCTGCGACCCGCACGGCAATCTGACGCGGGATTATGTGGAAAACACGACGTTTATCCGCTCTTACCGGGAAGCGCCGCACACCGATATCGCGGCGACGGTGCAGCGCACCGCCCAAACGCTGATCGAGCGGATCGAACATCCGCAGAGCGTCCGGCCGGTGTACCGCAAGCTGCCGTTGATTCTGGGCGGGGAACAAAGCGTTTCGCTGGATGAACCGGTGCGCACCATCAACCAATTTATGGATCAGCTGGAACAGGATCCGCGGATCTTAAGCTGTTCGTGGCACGTCGGTTATCTGCGTCACGACTGTCCGGAGGCTGGCTGCGGGATCGTCGTGATTCCTCAGACGGAAGCCGATCAGGCGTATGCTGAAACGATCGCCGATCAGCTGGCGGAATTCGTCTGGAACAAACGCCATGAATTCCACTACACCGGCACCACCGCGGTCCCGGACGAAGCGCTGGCGATGGCTCTGGCCTTTGACGGCAAGCCGGTCTTCATCACGGATTCCGGCGATAACGTTACCTCCGGCGCAATGGGCGCGAACACGTTCATTTTAAGACAGGTACTGACTCTGCCGGCGTTGTCCAAGCGCATTCTGTTCGCCGCGATCAACGATCCAGCCGCTTGCCACCGGTTGATGGCCTGTGCGGAGAACGAACAGGTTTCGCTGCGTTTGGGGATGGGACTGGATGCATACAGTGAACCGGTCGATCTCGATGTTACTGTGCTGCATCATGGCCGTCAGGCGGGAACGGCGATGTATGGCGAGGAAGGCGATTACGGACCGATCGTTACCGTGCGGCTGTCGGGGACACCGATTGATATCGTGGTCACTGACAACAATCATTCGTTTGTCGAAATCCGTCAGCTGACCGCCTGCGGCATTAACGTGGAAGACTATGATATTTTCATCGTCAAGCAAGGCTACATCCATCCGGAGCTGAAGGCTCTGGGCAAGCTGTGCGTGATGTCGCTGACCGGCGGGGCGACGCCGCAGGATACCCGGCTTATTCCGTTTAAACAAATCTTGCGCCCGATGTTTCCGATCGATGAAATTTAACGCTGTTCAGGTGCGGTTCATCGCCCGGCAATCCCAGAGCTTTTCTCCCCTTGCTGGTCTTTGCGGAGGAAGAATGGGATGCCGTCCATGAACCCAAACGGACAATTTCCCGCGGATTTTCTGTGGTCTGCTTCCACCAGCGCCTGGCAGTTTGAAGGCGGCGCGCTGGACGAAGGCAAAGGCCCGTCCGTTCAGGATATCCGGCCGGGTCAGCGGGAAATCCTGCGAACGGCCTCCGATCATCTGCATCATCTGGAGGAAGACGTCGCACTGTTGAAAGCAATGGGATTAAAGGCCTATCGCTTTTCGATTTCGTGGTCCCGCGTGCTGCCGCAGGGGCGCGGTCAAGTCAACGCGCAGGGACTGGCGTTTTATACCCGTTTGATCAAGCTGTTGAAGGAAAATCAGATAGAACCGATCGTCACGCTTTATCATGACGATCTGCCCTGGGCGCTGGCCAGGCAGGGCGGCTGGGCATGCCGGGAAACGATCGACGCCTTTGAGGACTATTGCGGGCTGATGCTCGATCACTTCGCCGGGCAAGTCCTGTACTGGCAGCCGATTTGCGAACAAAACCTGTTGACGATCCATCGGCTGCTTTCACCCTCCAGTTCGCTGGCGCAGGCATTTCAGGAAAATCATCACCGGACGCTGGCGCAGGCCCGCGTCTTCCGGCGGTTTCATCAACGCGGATATCCGGGCTGGATCGGTCCGGCGCTGAATCTGGTGAAGGTTTACCCGCTGACACCGGACCCCGAGGATGTGGAAGCCGCAATGAATATGGAATTGATCCGGAACTGGCTGGATCTCGATCTGGCCGTGAGCGGCCGGTATTCCGCCCCGGCCGCGGCGCTGTTAACCCGGCTGGGCGCGATGCCGAAGCTGGAGCCTGGGGATGTGGAAACTTTAAAAAGCGGGTTGGCGACGATGGTTTCGTTCAGCAGCTATACCTCGGTCACCGTCAAAAAAGGCGCGGCCGCAAGTTTCACGGATCCCACCGGGATGAAATATGGCTTCAATCTGCCCGGAATCTTTGAAATTGTTAAAAATCCAAAGCTGGGAACGAGCGGCTTCGACTGGGAAGTCGATCCGGCGGGAACCCGCCTGATCCTGGAAGACGTGGCGCAGCGCACAGAGCTTCCGCTGTTCATCATCGAACGCGGGCTGGGATTGAAGGAAACCCCGGATACCCGGGGTGAGATCCGGGATGTCCGGCGGATTGCCTATCTGCGGAAACAGATCGAGCAGGCACGCCTGGCGCTGGCGCACGGCGTACCGCTGATCGGATACTGCACCTGGAGCGCGTTTGATCTGGCCAGTACGCAAAACGGCTATCAGAAACGATACGGTCTGATCTACGTCGACCGGGAGGATGACGATCCCAAAGACTGCCGGCGGATTCCCAAGCTGAGCTATGCCTGGTTTCAAAAGGTCATTGCCAGCAACGGACAGGATCTGGAACTGACGGAAGAACTCAACGGTGAATCCGAATAATTTAAAAATCAGAGAACGGAGGATAGGAAATGAAGGAAAAATTTCTATGGGGCAGCGCGACTGCCGCTTACCAATGCGAAGGCGCCTGGGATGCGGAAGGCAAAGGCCCGAGCATCTGGGATCAATTCTGCCACAGCGAGAAGAACACGACCGGGATTACCGGCGATGTATCCTGCGACTTCTATCATCATTATCAGGAAGATATCCGGATGATGGCCGAGGGCGGTCAGAATACATATCGTTTTTCCATCAGCTGGTCGCGGATCGTGCCGAAGGCGGACCGTGTGATCAATGAAAAAGGCTTTGAATTCTATGACAAGGTTCTGACGGAATGTGAAAAATACGGGATTGTGCCGAATGTGACCTTAGTTCATTATGACCTGCCGGATTATGTCGGCGATCAGGGCGGCTGGTGCTGGCCGGGCATTTCCGATGAATTCGCCTATTACGCAGCGGCGGTGTTCCGTCATTTCGGCGACCGGATTCCGCTGTACGTCACGATTAACGAACCGACGCACAACGCTTCGTGTTGTTACATGGTCGGCAATTATCCACCGAACGAACAGGTCAATATGCAGCATTTCTGCGAGTGTGCCTACAACATGATTCTGTGCAACGCCAAGGCGATCCGCGAATTCCGCAAGCTGAAGCTGAACGCCAAAATTGGTTTGGTGCACGCTTCCTGCAGCGCTGAATCCGTGCTGGATACGCCGGCGCATCGCGAGGCAGTCGAAAACGGCGATCTGTTTACCAACGACTGGGTGCTGGATCCGGCGATCAAGGGCGAAATCCCGCAGAAGCTCATCGACAAGGTGAAGGCTTCCGGCATTGATCTGTCCTTTATGAAAGAGGAAGATCGGGCGCTGATCCGGGAGAACACGATTGATTTTCTCGGTCAGAACGCGTACAGCCGGCTGCTGGTCAAGCCGTATGTATCTGGAGAAACCTGTGCGACCGTTAACAACGCCGGGAACAATGACGGTTCCGGCAAAGCGGCGAAGGAAGGCAAGACCGTTAAGGGCTGGTTCGAGTCCGATACCGATCCGCGGGTTCCGCTGAATCCATGGGGACGGGAAATCTATCCGCAGTGCATCTACAACACCTTGATCAAGCGAAAGCAGAAATATGGCGATATTCCGATCTATATTACGGAAAACGGTCATGGGGCGTATGATGTTGCGGATGAAAACGGCTGGGTTGAAGATGATGACCGGATCCAGTTCCTTCACGATTTTCTGGAACAGATCCTGAAGGCCAAAGCCGAGGGCGTGAACGTCATGGGCTATTATGTCTGGTCGACGATGGATCTTTACAGCTGGATCAATGGCTATAAGAAGCGCTATGGTCTGGTGCGTGTGGATTATGAGAAGGGGCTGAAGCGGATTCCGAAGAAAAGCTATTACTGGTATAAACAGTTCATCGAGGAGCATCAGGATCTGTAATAAGCCAACGGAAAGCCGGTGGGCATGAAAAACAATTCATGAACCGATAGCTAAATCCAGCTTGTGCTGAATGGAAAAGAAAAAACAGGAGGTGAAACGATGCAGAAATCTGAATTTTTATGGGGCAGCGCGACAGCGTCTTATCAATGCGAGGGCGCGTGGAATCTGGACGGCAAGGACGTTGGCGAATGGGATGTGTTTTCCCATGAAAGCCCGCTCAACATCAACGGCGCGACGGGCGATGTGTCCTGCGACTTTTATCATCATTATCAGGAAGATATTCAAATGTTAAAGGCCGGAGGACAGAACTCTTACCGCTTTTCCCTGTCGTGGTGCCGGATTCTGCCGGAAGGCCGGGGCCGGATCAATGAGGAAGGGATTGCGTTTTACAACCGGGTGATCGACTGCTGCCTGGAAAACGGCGTGGTTCCCAATGTGACGTTGTTCCACTACGATCTGCCGCAGGCGCTGGCTGCGCAGGGCGGCTGGGCGAACCGGGAAATCGTCGAGGCGTTTGCCGAATATGCCGAGGTGTGTTTCAAGGCGTTCGGCGACCGGGTCAAGCTGTGGGTGACGATCAACGAACCGAAATATTACGCTTATTGCAGCAATATCGTAGGCAATTATCCGCCGAACCACAAGCTGGATTTTGACCGTTATTTTAAGACGCTTTATCATGAAGCGCTGGCGAGCGCGAAAGCCGTCGCGGTTTACCGGAAGTTACATCAGGACGGGCGGATCGGGATTGTGCATGACAGCAGCAACGTCGAGGTCGCGCCGCAGACGAAGGATCCCCAGCGGATCCGGATGATCGCCGATCTGTTTTACAACAAGCTGATTCTGGACTGTGCGATCAAGGGCGAGCTGCCGGGCACATTGCTTCCATGGCTGAATGAAAACGGGATCGACACTTCCTATGTGCGGTTTGAGGATGCATTGACCTTGGCGGAAGGAAAAGTCGATTTCCTGGGGCTGAATGTCTACAATCGATTCTATATTACAGACTATAGCGAAGGGGAAACTGAAGTTTTCCACAATAACCGCGGTGCGGGATCGGCGGCGAAGGAAGGCATCCGGATTAAGGATTGGTATGAAACAACGATCGATCCCTCGACGAAGCGTAATCTGTGGGGGCGCGAAATTTATCCGCGCTGCATGTTGAACACCTTGCGGGAAATTCGCGAACGGTATGGCGACATTGATGTCTACATCACGGAAAACGGTCACGGCTGTTATGAAACGCCGGATGAAAACGGCGTCGTGCAGGACGATGAGCGGATTGAGATGATGCAGGGCTATATTGATTTTATGTTCCGCGCAATGGAGGAAGGTTGTCCAGTCCGGGGGTATTATGCCTGGTCGACGATGGATTTGTACAGCTGGGTGAACGGCTATGAGAAACGGTATGGGCTGGTGCGCGTCGACTTTGAGGACAACTGCCGGCGGATTCCGAAGAAAAGCTATGGCTGGTATAAGCAGCTGATCGAAGATTTTCAAAAATAATTATTTCCTAATTGCAGCCGGAGTTGACGACAGCTCGATGCAATCGTGTTGAAAAGCACAGGGCCTCCCTTCCTGTGCTTTTTTCTGTTTTCATTTCTGATAATCGTTTGCGTGAATAATCAAAAAGTCGGCGGCACAGGACAGAAAGACATCCTGAAATATTGACAAATCCGATATTTAAAAAGAAAGGGCAGAACAGAAGCGGGTTAATTCTTATTTAATGTTGTGAGCAATCGTGACCTCCATTCATAATTTGATCCCCATGTTGTTCAAGTTTTCAACAGAGAATCCACAGCTGCCCTCCTTTTTAATAGAGATGCCTTGACAGCGGGATGTCAGGAATGAATTGACTGAGGAAGGCGAGGGGAAAGTAAATTCTGTGATCAAGATTGTATTCTGGTCAGTTTTCAATCGCTAAGCGTGCGGTGTTTTTCAACGTTCAGATTGAGGTCAACAAGAAATTTCGTTACTGCTTTTTAAGCAAATTTTAATTGAGCTTCGATTGGCTGTTATTTGTTTATAGATATAAAGAAGAAAATGGAACGATCTTTCATAGTTTATGGATTAAAAACAGTAGTCCTTTACTAAATCATGATTTACTCAATCTGGATTTGATAAAGGAACATTTCACTCATTCTCCCGCTGTTTCAGGGATAGACTTATAAAGCCATTTCCGTTTAACCGCTCTGTCCCCGGATCGGTAAAAAGTTGAGAAAATTCAGGAGTTTCCGATGGGAACAGGGTTGTAAGATCATGAAATTCCGATATAATGAATCTGGAAAAAGAAATCAGGTGAAATTATGGAAACACAGCGTTTAACTAAGAAGGACAGCGCTCAAATTGTAGAAATTTTAAACCGCGGCGGCGTCGTGGCTTTCCCAACCGATACCGTTTACGGATTGGCCGTTCGTTATGACCTGAAAGAAGCAATCCTGAAAATGAAGGAAGCGAAACAAAGACCGGAAACCAAGCCGTTTCCGATGATGGTTTCGTCGAAAGCCCAGATTGAACGGGTTGCCGTTACCGACGCGCGGTCGCAGAAATTGATCGACCACTGGATGCCTGGGGCCTTGACGCTGGTGTTTAAGAAAAGACCGGAAGTTGACGAATTGGTGACCAATGGATTCCCGACGATTGGAATCCGGATGCCGGATGATGAGTTTGTTTTGGAAATCATCAATCGCGTCGGTGTTCCCCTGTTAGTGCCGAGCGCCAATTTAAGCGGACAACCGTCGTGTACAACGTCGGAAGAAGTGCTGAAGCAGCTGGATGGCCGGATTGACGCGGTCGTTCTGGGCGAAAGCGGCGCGAGTACGGCCAGCACGGTCTGCGATACGACCGGCGATGAGCTGAAAATCTTACGGCAGGGACCAATTAAGCTGGAAGATCTGAAAGCTTCAATTTAAGGATTTAACAGGCAAAAAAAATAAGAAAAGGAGCGGTGAAGATGAAAATTGCAATGGCTTGTGATCATGGCGCTTATAAGAATAAGGAAGCGCTGAAAGCAAAATTGATTCAGGAAGGTTACGAGGTTGAAGATTTCGGATGTTTCAGCGAGGAAAGCATCGACTATCCGAAAGTGGCTTATCCGTGCGCGAAAGCGGTTGCGGAGGGAAAAGCGGACCGCGGCATCGTCATGTGCGGCACAGGGATTGGCGTCAGCATCGTCGCGAATAAAGTGCCGGGCATCCGCTGCGCGCATGTGCATGATCTGGAAACCGCGAAGCTGACCCGCGAGCATAATGATTCCAATGTGCTGGCAATGGGCGGACGGATTATCAGCCAGGAGCTGATCGAACAGATTGCCGAGGTTTGGCTGACGACGCCGTTTTCCAACGAAGAGCGGCATCAGCGCCGGATTGATCAGATTGCGGAATTAGAAAAGAAAGCGTAATTTCAAGCTCAGTAAAAAACGATCGTTCATTTCTGATAAGAAAATGACAACGATCGTTTTTTTTATGATTCATATAAGTCAGACGGTTCTCATCGAAGCGCTGCTTTTTTACAATGGACCTTATTTGTTCAGCGTGTCGATCACAACCGGCAGCACCTGCTTCTTCCGCGAGATGAAGCCCGGCGCAAAACCGCCCGTCAGCACCGTCTTAAACCCTTCCTCGATGACCCAGCCTTTTTTCCCCGTATACAGGAAATGCGAGCCGGAACCTTTCGGATCCGTGAATAAGATCAACAACAGATCGTAATGATGCTGCAGATTCTGCTCTTCCAGATACGCCAGAAAATCCGGCTTGATCTGTAAATATTCGTCCGGGCAGCGGCACACAACCTGTCCGATCGCCACCTTGCTGTCCTGAATCCGGAACTCCTTGAAATCCTCATACATCAATTCCTGGAACGATTTGTTCATCAACGAATCCGATGTTCCGACCAACTCCTCGGACAAGGTCTGCCGGTCAACGCCGGAAATCTGCGCCAGCTTCTCCGCGGTGAGGCGATCGATCTCGGTTGTGGTCGGCGATTTCAAATTCATGGTATCCGAAAGCAATCCGGCTAACAAAACCCCGGCGATCTGCGCGGGAATCTCAAGCTGATGCTGCTCATAGAGATTGGCGACGATCGTGCAGGTGGAGCCGACGATCTGGTTCACAAACGAGATCGGACTCTGCGTTTCAATCCCGCCTAAACGATGATGATCGACAATCTCGATGATCTCCGCAAATTCCAGATCATGAATACTCTGTTCTTTTTCATTATGATCGACTAAAATCAGCTGTTTCTTCCGATAATTAAATAAGTGGTACCGGGAGATCGCTCCGATCACTTCCTCTTTTTCATTGACGACCGGATAGGTGCGGAAGCGCGTCTTCGCAATCCGCTGGCTGGCCCCGTCGACCGTCTCGCTGTTCCGGAATACGACCACATCCCGGGTCATGACCTCCTCAACGCTGGGACTCTGGAAAATGCTGTGCGCCACCGTGATCGCACTGAGCGGCGTATGCAGAATGGAAACCTGTTCCTGTTTCGCCATCTCCAATGTGATCGAATCCACCCAGTTCTCACCGCAGATCAAAATCAACGACGCTTTCTGGCGGATCGCCGAACGCTGTACCTCCGGGTTGTTCCCGACGATCACGATCGTGCCTGCTTCGATGTTGCTGTTCTGACCTAAAGAAGGCATCAGATGAACTTTTCCATTCGGATGAAACGGCGCTTCATGAAGCAGGGAAGCCCGCGTGGTTTTCAAAATGTTGGCTAACGGCACCCGGCTCATCAGATCCTCCAACGCCTCCTCATCTGCCGTCCACAGATTCGTCAGATCAGAAACGGAGACGATGCCCTCCAGATGATGCTTCTTGTCCACGACAAAGATCCCTTTGTTTTTCCGGGACAGGATCGCATCAAGCGCTTCCTTCATCGTCGTGTCCTTGCTTAAAAGCATCGCTTCGTCCATGTCGATTTCCGCCAGCGTGCATTTGGCGCTCGTCAAAAGCATCGGCACTGGCAGCTGGAAACGGTCCAGGATGTATAAAGTTTCCTTGTTGACCGCGCTGAGCCGGGCCGCCACGGTGTTGAGGCCCAGCTTGTTTTTCAGCGCTGAATAGGCGATCGCCGCACAAATCGAGTCGGCGTCAGGATTTTTATGACCAATCACATATACAGGTTTATCCATAGTTTATCCTCACTGACTTCATCATAGCGAAGTTTTTCTGGAAAAACAAGGTCGATTTATGACCGCTTCCCTGCAGATTGCTCAAAGTTTGCGGGCGTTGGCAGTTTTCTAGCACTGATCCGCAGTTTCCTTCGTCTGGAACTAGGGACTCTGGCTGCGTTCATGAGGACAAAACAGCATTCTGAAATGAAGATCAGCCTTGTCCAGGCGTTGACAAAACAGGGTGGTTTGTCCGCTTTTCCGACATATTATTTTGTTTGTCTATGTTCGCAAGGCCGGGCTTTTGCGTATAATAACACCCGAAAAGGAGGTCGTGCGAAAACTCACGAGAAAGTGAGCTGGAATCCTTTGTATTTTGATCAGGGTCAATGGTATAATAACCGTGATAACGCTAACAGAATAAGGAGAGAGCTTATGTTGAAAGTATTGAATCACCCGCTGATCACACACAAGCTGGCCCAGATGCGCAAGGTGGAAACCGGAACCAAGGATTTCCGTCAGAATCTGGATGAAATCGCCGGGTTGATGGCGTATGAAATCTGCCGCGATCTGCCGACCAGACCGGTGACGATTCAAACGCCGATCTGCGAATGCCAGACGGAAGAACTATCCAAGGAAATTGTTCTGATTCCGATCCTGCGCGCCGGGCTGGGGTTAGTCAACGGCATCACCGATCTGATTCCGACCGCCAAGGTTGGATTTATCGGTCTGTACCGCGATGAAGAAACCTTGCAGCCGCACGAATATTTTGCCAAGTTCCCCAACACGATGCCGGACGCCGTGAATATGGTGCTGGATCCGATGCTGGCGACCGGCGGTTCCGCCGTTGCGGCGATCGACATGATCAAAAAACGCGGCGCCAAAACGATTAAGCTGGTCTGTCTGGTCGGCGCGCCGGAAGGCGTCAAAGCCGTTGAGGAAGCGCATCCGGACGTCGATATCTATCTGGCCGCGCTGGATGATCACTTAAATGAAAAAGGCTACATCGTTCCGGGTCTGGGCGATGCCGGCGACCGGATCTTCGGCACGCGTTAGTGAAAGGCCTTGTTCAGGCGTTGACGCTGGGCTTCACTATCGTCGTTTCCATTCTGGCGCCGACGCTGGTCGGACTGGCGCTGGATCATGTCTGCGCCGTCCGCCCCTGGGGCACAGTCGTCGGAATTGTCTGCGGCGCGTTCTGCGCGTTCGGGGCTTTGTGGCAGCTGACAAAAACAAAGTAAGGAAAACGTATGCGTAAACAAGCCATTTCTATCGCGCTGGTTGTATCGGGCCTGATCGTGCTGACCGGCGTCTTCACCGATTGGCGGATTGCGTCCGGCTACGTCTTCGGCGCAATGATTTCCGCACTGCTGTACTGGCGCACGACGATGTTCTGCGATCAGGTTCTTGATCAGCAGGCAGCCGGGAAAATCGGCCTGATCGGCCATTTCCTGTTCAGCTATCTTCTGATGGCGCTGCCGTTGTTGATCGCGGCGCTGGCGCCCGAGGTGTTCAATATCTTCGCGGCGGCCGGCGGTCTGTTTCTGATGAAATTTGTTCTGATTCTTGATTCTGTTTTAGAAAGGAGGGAAAAAGATGGGTAAACCGCTGCACCTGACGATCCAATCGGATGTCTTCGTCATTCTGGGCGTCACTATCCTGTTGTGTCTGGCCGTCATCGCACTGTCGAAGAAAATCGACAAGACCGATCCGCTGGCCAAACCGCACGGGCTGGTCCTGTTGGCAATCATGCTGGTGGAAACGCTCGATAACCAGGTGAAGGACAATGTCGGACCCCGGATCGCTAAAAATCTGTCGCCGTATGTCACGACGATTGCGATTTACATCTTTTTAAGCAATATTCTGGGCCTGTTCGGCTTCTCTTCTCCCACAGGCAATTACAGCGTCACGCTGATGCTGACGATCATCACGTGGGTGCTCGTCCAGATCGCGCAGCTCAAAGCCGGCGGCTTCAAGGCGTACATGCATTCGTTTATCGAACCGATTCCGGTCTTTCTGCCGATGAATATCTTCGGCAAATTCTCGACGCTGCTGTCGATGTCGCTGCGTCTGTTTGGCAACGTGCTGTGCGGAGGCATTATCATGTCTCTGGTTTACAGCTTTACGTCATGGTGCTCGACCGCTTTAATCAATTTTATTGTTCCCGTCGGATCGGCGATCAACTTCATCGCTCCGATTCTGACCCCGGCGCTGCATTTCTACTTTGATTTGTTCGCCGGATTTATCCAGACCCTGATCTTCATTACCCTGACGATGGTCTTTATCGGCAATGAAGTTCCGGACGAGATGAAAAAAGCATAACTATTAGGAGGAAAAAATTATGGATATCGCAAAAGGTTTAATCGCAATCGGCGCCGGTCTGGCTGTTATGACCGGTATGATGACAGGTATTGGTGAAGGTTTCGTCGCCGGCAAGGCCGTTGAGGCGATCGGCCGCAATCCGGAAGCGGAAGGCAAAATTCGTTCGACGATGATTCTGGGTATCGCGCTGTCTGAAACCTGCGCCATTTACGGTTTGTTGGTAGCGATCCTGCTGATCTTCGTCTTCTAAACCAGACACGTGTACGAAAACGATAGAGCAGGAGGGAAGATATGATTGAGATAGATGTAATCGGCCAACTGCTTCCCAATCCGATTACGATGCTGACGCAGCTGTGTTCCACGCTGGTGCTGTTTCTGGTCATTAAGAAATTTTTGTGGAAGAGCATCACCGGCATGCTGGACCGGCGCGCCGAAAAGATGCAGGAGGAGCTGACCGCCAGCGAGCAGGCCCGCCAACAGGCGCAGCAGGATCGCGAAAACGCCCGTCAGGAATTGAAGGAAGCGGTAACCCGTTCCCAGACGATGATTGAAAAGGCGACGGTGGAAGCCAAATCCGTGCGTGAAGAAATTGTGCGCAAAGCAAAAACGGAAGCCGATGATCAAATTATCCGGGCACGCGGCCAGATTGAGTTGGAACGCTCGCAGATGCAGAGTGAAATCCACCGGGAAATGGTCGAAGTCGCAATGAGCGCCGCGGAGAAGCTGATCGGAGAAAAGAGCATTGAGGCCGGCGATCGTCAGGCTGTCGATCAATTTGTAAAGGAAGTAAGCGCGTATGGCCAGTCAGGTCGCTGAACGGTATGGCGAAGCGCTGTTTGAACTGGCAAAGGAAAGCGGCGAACTGGTCCGCTGGGGACAACAGGCCCGCTGCTTAGCGGCCGTCGTGGAAGAAAATCCGCAGCTGCTGGATTTTTTCAATGCGGTGAAGATCAGCGCGGAAGAAAAAAAACAGATGGTGAACACCCTGTTTGCCGGACAAGTTGACAGCATGTTCATTCATTTCCTCGATTTGCTGATCGACAAGAAACGAACGAAGCATGCCGTTGAGATTCTCCGCCAGTTTATCAGTCTGGAAAACGCCGAGCGCGGCGTGGCGGAAGGGGTTGTCTATTCCGCACGCAAATTGGCGAAGGAAGACGTGGAGCGCATCGAACAAGCGATGGCGAAGCGGCAGGGACAGAATCTGGAACTGACCAACCGGGTCGATCCGCGGTTGATTTCCGGCATGAAAGTGGTGATCGGCAATGAAGTCATTGACGGCTCCATGAAATCAAAAATTGAATCACTGAAAAGTGAACTGTTGAAGGAAAGCAGGTGAGAGAATGAGTTTAAGACCTGAAGAAATCAGTGCGCTGATCAAAGAACAGATCAAGCACTATGAAGATAAAATTCAGTCGAACGACGTCGGCTATGTCATTCGTGTCGGCGACGGCATCGCGCTGATTCAGGGATTGGACAAAGCGATGTCCTCCGAGCTGCTGCTGTTCCCGCATGATGTTTACGGCATGGTGCTGAACCTGGAAGAAGACCATGTGGGCGCAGTATTGCTGGGCGACGACACGCTGATTAAAGAAGGCGACGAAGTCAAACGCACCGGCCGGATCGTCGAGGTTCCGGTTGGGGACGGCATGCTGGGACGCGTCGTCAACGCATTAGGCCAGCCGATTGACGGCAAAGGCCCGATTGTCAGCGACAAGACCCGTCCGGTAGAACGGGTAGCGCCGGGCGTTATGACGCGGAAAAGCGTGCATCAGCCGTTGATGACCGGTTTGAAGATCATCGACTCCATGATTCCGATCGGCAAAGGTCAGCGTGAGCTGATCATCGGCGACCGTCAGACCGGCAAGACGGCGATTGCGGTCGATACGATTCTGAACCAGAAGGGACAGGACGTCTATTGTATTTATGTGGCGATCGGTCAGAAGGCAAGCACCGTCGCGCAGATTATGGAAAAACTCCGTCAGCACGATGCGATGGACTACACGACGATCGTTGCGGCGACGGCCAGTGAAATGGCGCCGCTGCAGTATCTGGCGCCGTATGCCGGCTGTGCGATCGGCGAGGAATGGATGGAACAGGGCAAAGATGTCCTGATCATCTATGACGACCTCTCCAAACACGCGGTCGCTTACCGCACCATGTCGCTGCTGTTAAGAAGACCACCGGGACGTGAAGCATATCCGGGCGACGTTTTCTATCTGCATTCCCGTTTGTTGGAACGGGCGGCGAAGCTGAACGACGAGCTGGGCGGCGGTTCCCTGACGGCGCTGCCGATCATCGAAACCCAGGCCGGCGATATTTCGGCGTACATTCCGACCAATGTCATTTCGATTACCGACGGTCAGATTTTCTTGCAGACTGAACTGTTCAACGCCGGCGTGCGGCCGGCCGTCGACAGCGGCTTGTCCGTATCCCGTGTCGGCAGTGCAGCGCAGACCAAAGCGATGAAGCAGGTTTCCGGCTCGCTGAAGCTGGATTTGGCCCAGTATCATGAAATGCTGAGCTTCTCTCAATTCGGTTCCGACCTGGATCCGGTGACCAAAGCGACGATCGATCACGGCGCGCGGCTGACCGAGCTGTTAAAGCAGGGCCAGTATTCTCCGCTGACGATGAGCCAGCAGGTCTTGTCGCTGTTTGCCGCGAAGAACGGATATCTCAAAAATGTACCGGTTGAACAGATCAAGGGCTTCGAGGAAGGCATGCACAAGTTCTTCGCTCAGGATAAAGCCGATCTGATCGCCCGGATTGAATCGGAAAAGAAGCTCGACGCCGATCTGGAAACCGCGCTGAAACAGGCGATGGACGAATATCTGCAGCAGTTTCAGCTGATCAGTGGGATGTAATCCATGGCGCAGGGAAAGCAAGCGTTAAAGGGACGCATCCGTTCCGTCAGCGCCACCCGGAAAATCACCAGCGCGATGGAACTGATCGCCAACGCCAAGCTGCAGAAGCAGCGTGTGCAGATGGAAAAGAACCGGGAATACGCGGATACGCTGCGCCAGATCGTCAGTCAGATTCTGGCGAACAACCCGGAAAGCGAATGCGTTTATTTAAAGAAAAATCAATCGTCGCGTACGCTGACGTTCATGTTCACCTCGGACATGGGCTTGTGCGGGGCATACAACGCCAATCTGCTGCGGATGGCCGGCGAAGTTCTGGATCCGCAGGATCCGATGATCGTGATTGGAACCAAAGGCACAAGTACGCTGCGGCAGAAGGGATTTAATCTGATCCGCGAGCCGATCGGCTCCGATCATGTTGATTTCTATGTGTTTAACGATCTGGCGGATGAAGCGCTGAAACTGTACGTCAGCGGCGAGATTGGCAAGATTCAGATTCTCTATTGCCAGTTTGTCAACGCTGTAACGTTTACGCCGCAGCTGCTGACGCTGCTGCCAGTCAGTCCGATGGAACGCGAAGGCCGGGAGTTTAAGGTGGAAACCTTATTTGAACCAGGGCCGGACGCCATTCTGAATTCGTTAATCCCGATGTACGTCCGCTCGTTGTTATACAGCACGCACATGCAGACCAAAACCGCGGAACAAGGTTCCCGGCGGGTGGCGATGGAAAGCGCGACGGATAACGCCGACGAGCTGATCGACAAGCTGACGCTGCAGTACAATCAGGCACGTCAGGCGGCGATCACGCAGGAAATCACAGAAATTGTCGCCGGGGCGGACGCCTCGTAGCGAAAGGAGAATTTATGGCTAAAAATATTGGAAAAATCGTACAGGTCATCGGGCCGGTCGTGGATATCCGTTATGCCGCCGGTCAGCTGCCGGCCTTGAACAACGCGATCGTGGTGGAGAAAGGCGAAGGCCAGCGCATCACCGTCGAGGTGGCTCAGCATATCGGCGACGACGTTGTCCGCTGCATCGCGATGGCTTCCACCGATGGTCTGGTCCGGGGCATGGACTGCCTCGATACCGAAGCGCCGATCAGCGTGCCGGTAGGCCAGCAGGTGCTGGGCCGGATGTTCAACGTCCTGGGCGAGGAGATCGACGGTCTGGGCGAACTGCCGGAACCAAATAAAAAACTGCCGATTCACCGCGCCGCGCCATCCTTTGAGGAACAGCTGACGTCTGCGGAAATTCTGGAAACCGGCATCAAGGTCATCGACCTGCTTTGCCCGTATGCCCGCGGCGGCAAGATCGGTCTGTTCGGCGGCGCCGGCGTTGGCAAAACCGTGCTGATGCAGGAGCTGATCCACAACATTGCCAAGGAACACGGCGGCATGTCCGTTGTCGCCGGGGTCGGCGAGCGGACCCGTGAAGGCAACGATATGTATCACGAAATGAAGGACTCCGGCGTTCTGGACAAGACCGTGCTGGTCTATGGTCAGATGAACGAAAGCCCGGGCGCGAGAATGCGCGTGGCGCTGTCCGGTTTAACGATGGCGGAATATTTCCGCGATCAGGAAGGTCAGGACGTCCTGTTGTTTATCGACAATATCTTCCGTTTTACCCAGGCGGGTTCGGAAGTTTCCGCACTGCTGGGCCGGATGCCGTCGGCGGTCGGTTATCAGCCGACGTTGGCGACGGAAATGGGTCAGCTGCAGGAACGCATCACCTCGACCAAGCGCGGTTCGATCACGTCGGTTCAGGCAATCTATGTGCCGGCGGACGATCTGACCGACCCGGCGCCGGCGACGACGTTCTCGCATTTGGACGCCAAGACGGTTCTGGATCGTTCGATTGCGGCGCTGGGCATTTATCCGGCAGTGGATCCGCTGGAATCCAGCTCCCGCATGTTGGATCCGCTGGTTGTCGGCGACGAACATTACGAAGTCGCCCGCGGCGTCCAGCAGCTTCTGCAGCGGTATAAAGAGCTGCAGGATATCATCGCGATCCTGGGGATGGACGAATTGTCGGATGAAGACAAGAAAATCGTCAACCGGGCGCGCCGGGCACGTAACTTCCTGTCGCAGCCGTTCCATGTCGCGGAACAGTTCTCCGGGTATAAGGGGAAATATGTACCGTTGAGTGAAACGGTCCGCAGCTTCAAAGAGCTGTTGGCAGGCAAGTATGACGATCTGCCGGAACAGGCGTTTATGTTTGTCGGCACGATTGAAGAAGCGGCGGAGAAAGCCCGCCAGCTGGGGCAGTAGCATATGATCCACTGCCGCGTGGTGACGCCGGAAGGACTGGCGAAGGAAATGGATACCACCATCCTGAATGTGGTCAGCACTGTCGGTCAGCTGGGAATTTTATCCCGTCATGTACCGCTGGTCACGCCGCTGGCCATCTCCCGCATGATTACGGAAGAAAGCGACGGCCGCAAGGAATACGCGGTCGCCGGCGGTCTGTTATATTTTGAAAACGATCTGGCGACGATCCTGACCGACGCGATTGAGTCCAAAGAGGAAATCGATCTGCGCCGGGCCGAGGAAGCGAAGCAGCGCGCCGAAGCACGGCTGGATGATCCGAATATGGATATGCGCCGGGCCGAGGTGGCTTTGAAAAAAGCGATCAACCGGATCTCAGTGAAAAACGAGCTCAAATAAACCAAAGAAAACGGCGATCTGATCTGAAAAGGAAAGGTCGTCGTTTTTGATGTTTTCACCGATCTTTTAATCAAGCTTGACAAAGAAAAGATTAAAGGGATTGAATTTCGGTCAGCCGGAAAGAAAAAATAGGCGGGAACTGGCGTAGAACTGATTTGTTTTCATGAGTTTCAGAAAAGGATCGTCTGTTATTGACCCATTCTCTCGCAAAGCGGTTTCAATCTGAAAAAGAAACTCTTATAATGATAGGAAAGGGAAGGGTGACTTATGAAAACAGTTTATATCCATGGAATCTTGTTAGATGGTTCTGAGAACATGGAACCGCAGGTGGGGATGGCCGTGATTACCGAAGGGGAAAAGATTATTGCGATCGAGCCGCAGCAGTCTGCTTATGAAGGCGCGCAGGTCGTCGATCTGAAAGGGCAGTACATCATGCCGGGGCTGATCAATCTGCACGTTCATCTGCCGGCCAACGGCAAGCCGAAGAAGAAACAGAGTGATCCGAAGAAATTGGTCAAACTGATGACAAGCAACAATTTCCTGCGCAAAATCATGTTGAAGATGTGCGAAGGGTACGCAAAGACACAGCTGATGAGCGGCGTGACGACGATCCGCACGGTCGGCGGCGTTGAGGACGTTGATACGAAGATCCGCGATGCGGTGCTGGCGGGCAAAATCGACGGACCGCGGATTTTGGCGGGAAATATGGCGATTTCTGTACCAGGCGGCCACATGGCCGGATCGCTGGCGTATGAGGCGACCTCTCCGGAACAGGCGCGGTCTTTTGTTCGTCAGATCGCCAAGGACAAGCCGGATCTGATCAAGCTGATGATCACCGGCGGCGTGCTGGACGCGAAGGTTAAAGGGGAGCCGGGAGAATTGAAAATGTCGCCGGAAATCGTGAAGGCGGCGTGCGAAGAAGCGCATGCCCTGGGGCTGCAGGTAGCGGCGCATGTGGAAAGTCCGCAGGGCGTACAGGTCGCGTTGGAAAACGGCGTCGATACGATCGAGCATGGCGCGAAGCCGAGCGCGGAGATTATCCAGCTGTTCAAAGACCGCAAGGCCTGCCAGGTGGCAACACTGTCGCCCGCTTTGCCTTATGCGTTATTTGACCGGGCTGTCAGTCATGTTTCAGAAATGGAACAGTACAATGGCAAGGTCGTTTTCGACGGCATTGTCGAATGTGCGAAGGAATGTCTGGCCAACGGCATTCCGGTCGGCCTGGGCACGGATACGGGCTGTCCGTATATCACGCATTACGATATGTGGCGGGAAGTCAACTACTTCCATAAGTTCTGCGGTGTTTCCAACGCTTTCGCGCTGTATACCGCGACTAAACGCAACGCCGAGTTGGTGGGAATCGGCGATCAGACAGGTTCCATCGAGGTCGGCAAGTTTGCGGATTTCATCGTCACGGAAAAGAATCCGCTGGAAGATCTAACAGCGCTGAGGAAGGTCAGCATGGTGGTCGCCCGCGGCAAGCGTTATGCGGATCCGCAGGTCAAGAAAATGCCGGAGGTCGAACAGGCGCTGGATCAGTTTATTTAGACATAAGGATATAAAGACACAGGTCGCCGGACTGCAGAGATACAGCCCGGCGATCAGTTTATTAAGCTTAAAGAGGGATGAATAAGCATTCAATTTGATCATTTAAGGATTCAATGATATCAAATTTACGAAAATGATAAAATTGAATGGAATTAATCCGGATATCATAATAAAAATCAAATCGTAGAAAAGATTGTGAAATTATCAATTCATAAAATTCCAAATCTGGAGTAAAATTATACTTGTTAAAAGAAATATTCCGAAATGGGAATTTTAATTGAATTAATTTGAGATTCATCTCATGGTAGAATAAATATGACAGAGAACTATCGTGATTGAAAGAGTAATCGACATAGGCGATCGTCCTGGAAAGATTTATGAATCATTCAGGTCA
Organism: Holdemania sp. 1001302B_160321_E10; assembly: GCF_015552275.1. Classification (NCBI taxonomy): domain Bacteria; kingdom Bacillati; phylum Bacillota; class Erysipelotrichia; order Erysipelotrichales; family Erysipelotrichaceae; genus Holdemania; species Holdemania sp. 1001302B_160321_E10. The sequence continues at coordinate 148,055 of NZ_JADNEM010000001.1, forward strand.
TCCATGAGTTCAACTTTGTTGGAATTTATCCTTTGTGCGATGAGTCATGAGCTGTTTGACTGGATGATCACTCTGTCTTCTGATCATGAAGCGCCACCTTCCTGTAAAAAAATTAAACTACCGCTTGTTTTCAGACGGATGAATTTAATCTACACTGGAGTAAATCGGTAGTTTTTTTAGTGTTCTCTATAAAAAACTTTCCTGCAGGAAAAGAAAAGGATTTTTATTGAGATTGACTAGACTATTACAATCGTCTTGACATCATAAGACTATTGTAGTAGTCTTTATTTAACAAGAAGACTATTGAAGTAGTCTGAAAGGAGGACAGGATGAAATTATTCGATTCTGAATTAAAAATCATGGACGTCTTATGGCGGAAAGGCAAAACACCGGCAAAGGAAATTGCCGATGAGCTGGGCCAGAGCATTGGCTGGAATAAGAATACGACGTATACCGTGATCAAAAAATGTTTGGATAAGGGCGCGATTTTGCGCACAGAACCCAACTTTCAATGTGAGGCGTTAGTCCGCCGGGAAGAGGTTCAGAAAGAGGAAACCGTGGAGCTGATCAATAAAATGTTCGGTGGAAGCGACGAGCTGTTCTTTTCTTCCTTCTTAAAGAATAAGGGACTCAGCGATGAAAAAGCCGACGAACTTCTGAAGCTGATCGAAAAGATGAAATGAGGAAAAAATCATGTGGATTATTAAAATGAATATGCCGCTGGTGCTGATGAGTTTGGTCGGGGGCGGAATGATCGTCATCGTGGTGCTGCTCAAAAAAATATTCGGACGGTTTCTGCCGAAACGGTTGTTTCCGCTTTTATGGATCTGCGTCCTGATTCGTCTGCTTCTTCCCTTTTCATTATCGACGCCGTTCAATCTGACTTCACTGCCTGACTGGAAGCTGCCGGTATTCTTTGAACGGTTTGCGGAAAGCACAGATGTGATTGTACAAGCCGGGACAGCCGGTCAGACTGCGGAAACAAACGTAACCGAGGATCGGCAAATTGCTTATACAACGACTAACGAAGTCACGCAGTCAGCGCTTCCGGCATTGCAATGGAATTGGGCGACAATTCGCATGGTCGGAACGCTGCTTTTGGGAGGATTTTTATTCTGGCGCTATACCCAGACACGCCGCAAATTTGACGATAGTATTTTGATCGAAGACGATGAACGGGTCAGCTCCATTCTGGAAGAACGAAATGTGCGGGCGGAAGTATATCTCAACGATCAGATTCAAGGTCCGCTGGTTTCCGGCGTGCTGCGTCCGCTGATTTTCCTGCCCGCGAGTCTGGATTTCCGGGATTCGGAACTGCTGCGAAACATCCTGCTTCACGAATGCGCGCATATCCGCCGCCGGGATAACCTGATGAAGCTGGCCGCATTGCTTGCGCTCTGTATCCACTGGTTTAATCCGCTGGTCTGGCTGATGGTCAACTGGATCAGCCGGGATCTTGAGGAAGCGTGCGACGAAACGGTGCTGACGATCCTGGATATCCAGCAGCGTCAAAGCTATGCCCGGGCGCTGATTCAGATGTCGCGCAAACGTCTGAAATTTGCCTGGAACTACTGTGCGTTCAGCCGCAATGAAGTGGAACGCCGGGTCCGCAGCATCGCTGCCTATAAACCGTTGAAGAAAATTATGACAGTCAGTTGTCTGGGCCTGCTGGTCTGCTTTACCATGATCACCGCGGCGGCAGCCCAAACCCCGTTTTCCTCAGAGCTGTCGTCCATGTGCTATAGTGCGGACTCCCGCTTTATGCTGGAAGCGGAACTGACGCGGGATCTCAATCTGCCATCGACGCAGGAAATCCGCAGCCGTGCCGATCAAGCCTTGATCCAGGTATTGCGCCAGAATCCGCAGGATGGCCTGAACGCTTTGAAAGAAAAAGCCGCAACCGCGCTGGCTGCCGAATTTCACGCCGAGCCGCGGGCCTTCCATATTGCCGCTTATCTTAACTTAAGGGAGGAGAAACTGAATCAGGAATATCGGGAACATGAGCTGATCTATGACCACGAAGGCTATACTTACCAGGGAAAAAAGGTCAGAGTGATGGAGGACAAAATGGCCGGCCTATACTCAATGCAGAGCGATGGTCAGGTTGACGTCTATATTGAACGCGATGACCACGGCCAGATCGTTGATCTGAAAATCTACAGGGTTCAAGATTAATTTGTCTCTGATTCAGAAAGGACACTTTGGGACAGGAAAGAATAAGTTTTACATCGGAGTTTTTACGCTGATTAATTTTAAGAAAAGGATAAGATAAAAGGATAAGATAAAAGAAAACCAGAATGCAAATTGATACGTACAATGACAAGGATACAAAGTCCGTATCATTATTTGGAAGCAACAGGCATTCTGGTTTTTATCATGATTTTAGAAAGATGAATTTCGCAGTCTATCGACACAAGTCAATAAGTTAAGTTTTAAGGTTTGCATGTCTTGCATGGGATATAGCCCATGTTGATCACTTCTTCTCGATCACCATGATAATCCCAACGATTACTGCTTTTTATGGTTTTGACGTGGCGGCAGCTTGGATAGTGAAATTTCATTGTATTTGTATTTAATACATAATCCGCACTCTCACTTTGATATCCTTGCTGACTTGAGGATTCCGATTCCAGGACAATTTGTTTTTCGCTGACGGCAACGGTAATATAATCTTCCAATCCATCACCTTCAACATGGATTTTGGTTGTCCCTGCAGCGACGCCATTGACATTGCCTTGAGAATCGATCGTTGCAATTTCTTCATTATCAGAATAATAGTTTAAATAAGAAGGTGTATTCCCGCCGCTTGAACCATACTGAACATAGGTGCTGACAGTATCCCCGATTTTGATTTGCCAGGCGTTGCTATAATAAGAAGTATTTGCGTATAATAAGAGGGTTTGAGGAGACTGTGCCGGTTCCGGCGTCGGCGCGGGAGTTGGAATCGGGGTAGACTTGACTGCCGCCGGTGAAGGCGTTGGCGAAGGGAGCGAACTTGCAGCGGGCGAAGTGGATGAAGTTGGAGAACTCTCTCCAGCTTTCTGTTCCTGCTCCTTTTCTGCTCCGTTTGAAACATTTTTTTCTTCTTTCTGCGATTCATTGAAATCGTTGACCGCAAGAGCATCGGGTTCCTGAGTTGCCTCAACTGTAGCGGCAGGTGTGGCAGCGGCGGCCGGTTTATCTGTGGAAGGAACATTGGAAAATAAGATCCCTGAAAAGAACAAAAGAAGCATAAGAACAACAGTCAGACTGGGTTTGACTCTGTATTTCTTCTTTATTTCTGCGATGGATTTGATCGGGGCAATGAACAAAGCTGCGAAAATGAACAGGACTGTTGCGAATAATCCACCTCCGGAAATAAAGTTGGCCAGAGCTATCAAGACAATGAATGCAGCGAGGATTCCGGTAAAGCAACGTAAAAGAACGGGGCCTGGCGATGATTTCTTTTTCATTAAAATGAACTCCTTTCATAAAGGCCTGGAATATAAATTTATTATATCATTAAACATTCTTTACTCTAATTAATTTGAAAGAAGCAGGGAAAATGAGTCCTCGTTTTGTAAAACAGGGAAAAAGTTGTTTCATTAGCGTGATCAAGGCTCAGAAAGAGGACTGATGAAAGGATGTTAAAAATAAATCAGCAAGCTGAAAAGAATAAAAAACAGGCATATTGCCTGATGTGATATCGGAAAACCCGCGGTTCAATTTTTTGATCTGATTTTCATTCTTTGATAATCATTTATCATTTTATCGGTAAAGCAGAATCGAAGGAAATAAGAACAAATACGGCGCCGTCAAAACCGCCAGAACTAACGCCGCTTTGCGCTTCTCACTGAGCGACCAGTCCAGCTTGCGGAAACTGATTTTGAGGTTGAAAAAATAAATCAGAGCTCCTGCTGTCGCCACTATCAGCGCAACAAGCAGAAATCCGGCAAAGTTGGAAAATGGATTAAACTGCATTGCGTAGGGAAACGGATCGCTCAAAACGGTGGAGAGAATAAGCAATATTGCGGCGCCGATGAAATCCGCCAGATAACCAAACGCAAAGATCCCAGGAAAGCTCTTTTTCCAGGCTGAAACGAAAGACTTATGATTCATCTTGCAGCCCAGCGCCAACACCAGCGAATCAATCGCGGCGTTCCCAAGGAATGTGATCAGGAAAAGCCAGGTGGAAGGAATAAACAAAAAGAACCAGATGGGAAACAGAATATTATAGAAGCGATCTTTTTTCATAAGCTCTCCTTTACTGAATCAGGCCATTGCGCCAGCTCTGGATTTTCAGCAGCGGCGTATCATTGCCTTGTGAAGATTCCGGTTATCTCTATTATATAAGGAAAAACGATGTGAAGGAAGAAGACCGGCGAAACGTAAGAAAATCGTAATGGGCCGGCATGAATCACTTACCTTTTTATGCCGGCAAGGAAACCAGAGATAAAAGTAACGTTTGACAGCCAGCCTCTTAATCCAGTATGATGAACGAAACAAGACTGTTCGCTGCCGCTTCTGAAAATGAGATTTTGTCCGCTGGAAAAAAGCGGAAGCGGCAAAGAGGGAAAGGAAGGATCTTATGGAAGCGATCGTTCGTGTCGTTGTGCATCTGGCCTGTTTTGCGCTGGCACTGTACGCCATGCAGGCCCTGAACTATGAAAAACTGATCCGCAAAGGGCGCGTCGTGCAGGCCCAGCTGCTGTATATTCTGACCGCGATGTGCATCGCTTTGTTAGCGGCGCAGTTTTTACTCAATCTCGTCATCAAGATCCATGTATAAACAAAAAGGATAGGGACATACTCACCACTAGAGGTGAAATCCATGTATATGTACGAAAAGAAAAGTACCAAAGGCAAAGCGACAGCCGTGATCTTGATGACGATGATTCTGATTCTGATCTCCGGTTTCTTCATTGCCAATTCCACTTTATTCAACAACAAACCCGTCCTTCCGGTCAATCAGCCGGACGCCGTGGCTTCCCTGCATATCCCGGTCGTGCTGCCGGCAGACGAAACCGTCGCCGCGCCGTTTGCGATCAACGCCAAGGAAGTCCTGCATTTCTTCGATAAAACAAAAAGCGAAGACGTGCTCAGTCAGGCCGTTACGGAATTTGAAGGCGTGTATCGTCCGAATCAGGGACTCGATTACGCGTATGACGGCAAAGTCTTCGAGGCCACGGCGATGCTTGGCGGAACGGTGACGGAAGTCAAAGAAGACGCGATGTTCGGCAAGAGCGTCACGGTGAAAACCGGGGAAGATCTGGAAATTACCTATCAGAGCTTATCCCAGGTATCGGTAAAAAAAGATCAGGTTGTCAATCAGAATGATGTCCTTGGCCTGGCAGGCGAAAACATCTATAACAAGGATCTGGGAATCCATCTTCATGTCGTAGTGCAGAAGGACGGTAAGCTGATTGATCCGGCAACGGTCATCGGCATGAAGCCGGCTGAAATAAAATAGCACTTCGGTGCTGTTTTTTTCTGACAGGTACGCGCTGCGATAGCCCTTGAAATAGTTACAAATTCATTAATTCTGGTGTTATTTTAAGGAGTTGTGTTATAATGTTTGTGTTTACACGAGATGCGGAGGTTGGTTTATGTTGTTTACCAAAGAAGTAGGTATCGACTTAGGTACCGCGAATACATTAATTTACGTTAAAGGAGAGGGCATCGTGTTGAACGAGCCTTCCGTTGTTTCATTAGATGCAGAAACGAAGAAGTGCCTGGCTGTCGGCCAGGACGCGAAGGAAATGCTGGGCAGAACGCCGGGCCGCGTCAGTGCGATTCGTCCGTTAAAGGACGGCGTCATCGCCGACTTTGAAGTTACCGAGCTGATGCTCGAGCATTTTATCCGCAAGCTGAAACTCAAGGGAATGTTCTCCCGTCCGACGATTCTGATCTGCTGCCCGTCGAACATCACGTCCGTCGAACGCAACGCGATCCGGGACGCGGCTTACCGCTGCGGCGCCAAGCGCGTTTACATCGAAGAGGAACCAAAGGTTGCGGCGATCGGTGCGGGTCTGGATATCGCCAAGCCGACAGGCTCGATGGTTCTGGATATCGGCGGCGGAACGACCGACGTTGCGATTCTGTCCCTGGGTGAAATCGTCACCAGCACGTCCTTAAAGATTGCGGGCGATAAGCTCGACCGCGATCTGATCAAATATGTAAAGGAAAGCTATAAGCTGTTGATCGGCGACCGCACTGCGGAAGAAATCAAGAAGCGCATCGGCACGGCCTGGAGAGGCAGCCGCAGCGATTCGATGGACGTCAGCGGCCGTGACCTGGTCACCGGTCTGCCGCACACGATCACGCTGAATTCGGAAGAAACAGAACTGGCCATGCGTGAAAGCCTGCAGGACGTCGTCCGGGCCTGCCGTACAGTTCTGGAACAGACACCTCCGGAATTGAGTGCGGATATCGTCAGCCGCGGCGTAGTCTTAACCGGCGGCGGCGCGCTGCTGCAGGGGATCGATCAGCTGCTGATCAACGAGCTGAACGTTCCGGTGTATGTCGCTGAAAACGCGCTGTCCTGCGTAGCGGAAGGCACGGGCGTCATGCTTGAAAATCTGCATCTTGTTCGCTAGTAACCAACAATATCGCTGATTCAGCGATATTTCTTTATCGTAGTCTGGGGGTACTTTCAATGCTGCATTTGATTGAAGGCGCCTTTCCGTTCTTTGCGCTGCCGTTTGTGATTTCTCTGATCTGCGTACCGATTGCCAAGCGCATCGGATTCGCCTTAAAGGTGTACGCAGTGGAAAACAATCGAACGGTTCATCACGGAAAGATAGTGCAGATGGGCGGTCTGGCCGTTTTCGTCGCCTTTATGATTTCAATGGCCTGTTTTTTGAAGGCCGACTCGACCATCAACGGGATCCTGATCGGAGGCTCGGTGGTCTTTTTGGGCGGCTTGCTCGACGACATGATCAATTTGTCGCCATTAAAAAAACTGTTGTTTGAAGTCGCCGGGGCGCTGATCGCGATTCTGGTCGGCGGCATCGGCCTGACGTCGATCACCCTGCCGTTTGGCATTGAGATCAATATGATGCCGTTTTCCTTTCTTGTTTCGTTTATCTGGATTGTCGGCGTGACCAACGCGATCAACCTGATCGACGGACTGGACGGCTTATCGGCAGGCATCTGCTTTATCGTCGTCTGCACGATCGGCTTCATCGGTTTCTTTATGGGACGCCGGGATATTCCGGTGATCTCCTTGATCCTGGCGGGTGCGATCGCCGGATTTCTGCCGTACAATTTCCATCCGGCGTCGATCTTCCAGGGCGACTGCGGGGCGTTGTTCCTCGGATTCACGCTGGCCTGTCTGTCGCTGCTGGGGTTTAAGACGACGACGTTCATCACGCTGGGCTTCCCGGTGATCATTCTGTTCGTTCCGATTTCCGACACGCTGATCGCAATGGTGCGGCGGAAGCTGAGCGGCAAGGGGATCATGCAGGCAGACCGCTCGCATTTGCATCACATCTTAATGTATAAGCTGAAACTGGGACACCGCAACACCGTGCTGGTGCTGTATCTGGTGACGGCGCTGTTTGGCGGCTGTGCCGTCTTGAGCTATTTTAATGAACAATGGGGCATGATCATGCTTGTGTTGCTGACGATTGTGGCCGAGATCTTTGTGGAAGCGACCGAAATGATCAATCCGAAGTGGCATCCGTTATTGGGACTGTGCCGGCGCCTGACGGGACATCCGAAGAAGAAGGCGTTAGTCGAGGAAACAGATCCGAGCGACGCCAGCGAAATCCTGAGTGAAACAGAGTCCGATGCGGAGCATACGGAAGCAAAGGATCAGGAAGAGAAGGGGCCGGCAAAGACAGAAGCCTCGAAAGAGGAAGAGCCATCGGATGAAAATGAAGCAGATTCCGAGAAGAACGAAGACCTGAAATAAAAGGAATAAAAAAGACACGGAATTGGAAGGGGTTTGCGAACTTCATGAATTCCGTGTTTTTAAATGCATAAAAACTGTTTTTTTTACGGTGGGGAAAGGCAGAAGAAAGGCAAAAGAAAGGCAGAAGAAAGACAAGAAAGACAAGAAAGACTGTTAGCCGTCAGCCATTTTCGTTAAGCTTCAAACAACGCTTCGAAATAATGAATGAGATAATGATAAAACGGATGAATCAGGGCTGTCCGGGCGCTGTCCTGCGGATGCAGGGAGATTCTTAATTCCCGGGCACATTGCGGACTGGCTATCGGAATCAGCTTCACGTCTTCGCCGATGGCTCCCCAGGTATGTTCGGGCCAGAAACCGATGCCGCTGCCTGCCCCGATCAGATTGCGCACCGTTGCCGGGCTGTCGCTTTCAAAGATAATTTTCGGCTGAAAGCCTGCCGCCTGACAGAATTGATCGCAGATCTTCCGGAATTTCCGGTTTCCGGCCAGACAGATAAAGCCTTCTTCCTTTAACTCTTTTAAATCAATGGAGCTCAGCCTGCTGTAAAGGGAGGCAGAAGGAACCGCAAGCAGAATCGGTTCCCGGAAAGAAACGGAATTGTCCACTTGGTGCGAAACCGCTGGCAGTTCTGTCAGCGTATCGACGGATAAATCACAAATTTGCGTCAGTTCATTCTGCATGATGGAAAACAAGATTTCCGAATGATCATGTTTATAGGCGATCACGGCGTCCGTCACAGCCCGGGAAGCCGCCAGGACATTGATATGCAGCGTGCAGGCACTGCGCTGAGCCAGCTGCCGCATCTGCTCGGGGATCTGATCTAAAGCTGACAGAGGTTCGCGAAGCATACCGTAAAGCGCACGGCCATAGTCCGTCAGCACGATGTTGCGGCCGCGCGAGGCAACCAGGGGAATGCCGAGTTCATCCTCCAACCGGTGAATTGATTTGGTGATCGCCGGTTGTGCGACGTGCATCCGTTCTGCAGCCCGGGTCACGTGCTGAAGCTCGGCCACGGCGGCAAAATAGCGTAGCTGGGTTAACTCCATAATTCTTCCTCCTTTCATAACGGTTTGTTATTAATTCGATCAATATTAACTATTACTTATTATACATGAACGGTGCTATACTTGGAAAGTCTGATAGGGGGTTTTTTATGAATAAGGATTTAACCGTAGGGAAACCGGCGGTTGTGCTGTGGAAATATTCGCTTCCCCTTTTCGGGAGTATTATTTTCCAACAGCTTTACAACATTGCCGACAGCTTTGTGGCCGGCCGCTGGATCGGTACGTCGGCCTTGGCGGCCGTGGGAAATTCCTATGAAATTACATTGATTTATATCGCGTTTGCGTTTGGCTGCAATATCGGCACGTCAGTCGTTGTAGCGCGGCACTTCGGATCGAAAAATTATAACCGGCTGAAGACGGCGGTGACGACCTCGCTGATCACCAGCACGGTGATCGGACTGGCGCTGACCGGGCTGGGCTTGATCGGCGCGGACTTCCTGTTGAAGCTGATTCAGACGCCGGCGGAAATCTTCGGGGATTCGTTAGAATATCTGTTAATTTATCTGGGCGGCTTCCTGTTTCTTTTAATTTACAACATTGCGACGGGGATTTTTTCAGCGCTGGGTGATTCGCGGACGCCGTTTTATTTCCTGGCGGTGTCTTCCGTTACGAATGTGTTTGTCGATATTCTGTTTGTCGCGCAGCTGAACATGGGCGTGGCTGGCGTAGCGTGGGCGACGTTTCTTTGTCAGGGCGTTGCGGCGGCCGCGGCGTTGACCGTCGTGTTGAAACGGCTGCGAAGTCTTCCGGAAAGCGGAAAGGCGCCGCTGTTTTCCACTGTTTGTCTGAGAGAGCTGACGCTGATTGCGGTGCCGAGTATCTTACAACAGGGCTTTATTTCCGTTGGCAATATCATGATTCAAAGCATGATCAACGGCTTTGGCATGGCGGCGGTGGGCGGCTATTCCGCGGCGGTGAAGCTGAATAATATGACGATCACTTCGATTACGGCGATCGGCAACGGGATGTCCAATTATACGGCGCAGAATGCCGGGGCCGGAATCCCGGAACGGATTGAAGCGGGACTTTCGGCTGGAATCAAACTGGCGGGGATGATCGCGCTGGTGTTCGCTGGGTTGTATTTGGCGGCCGGTCCGACGTTTGTCGGCTTGTTTATCACCGACGGCAATCAGGCGGCCTTATCCGCCGGCGTGATGTTCTTGCGCATCGTTTCGCCGTTCTATCTGGTGATCGCAGTGAAGCTGATCGCGGATGGAGTGCTGCGCGGAGTGAATCGGATGAAGCTGTTTATGACGGCGACGTTGACGGATCTGGTTATCCGCGTTGTCTGCGCTGGTCTTTTCTCAACGGTTCTGGGGCTGGGCTTAACTGGAATCTGGCTGTCCTGGCCGGTTGGCTGGCTGATCGCAGCCACAATGTCGGTGTCCTTCTACCGTGCGGTGAAGCAGCAGCGCTTCGATATCCCGCAGGAAGCGATCCAGCCGGAAATGCCGGCCGAAGAAACGGCGGCGGAATGGATCGAAAGTGAAGCATAATCCAAACTGAGCCAGATCTGAAATAACACTGTATATTCTGATTTTCAAGATGGAAACCTGATGCAATGATTCAATCCCGCATCGGTGGTGAACGCTTTCTGGATTTGCGTTGCCGCCGGTAAAGGGGATTGGATCGGAAGTCAGGTTTTTCTTTTGGAACCGGATGAGGTTGAATTAATTTTTCTGCAATACTTGTGAGCGGCAGGCAGGAAAATTCGTATGCAGAAAAAAAGTATTCTCGCAAACCGAGAAGAAAGCAGGCAAAATGCGAAATCGGGCAACATTATAATCAGGAAGGTGAAGAATGATGAAAAACAACCTGATGCTTGAACGTCCGGCTTTGAATTTGTCGCCGATTTACAGTGAAGATCCTTCGCTCAAGGAACAGTGGGGAGCGTATCTCTCATTAAAGGAAGAAGAATTTTCCGCGCTGTCGGTCCGGCAGGCACATTGCCATCTGGTCAGCGAAGCGAACTGGCTCAACCGCAAGGATGCCCGCAGCTGTGTCCAGCTGGGCGTGAAAGCGAAGATCGGCGATATCTGTTACATCGACTTTGGCCAGGCGTATCTGAATGAAGCGGGTTTTCAGCACTTCGGCGTGATCCTGTCCTTCTGCAATGGCAAAGCGTTCGTCGTGCCGATGACGTCCAATCCGGTAACCTATAAAATGGCGTATGATCCGATCGAATGTCCGAACGGCCGCCGGCATCTGATGCGGATTGGTCTGATCGAAGGCATGAAGAAAGAGTCGGTGCTGTTTCTGAACGACTGCAAATACATCAATACCGCCCGGATTATAGACGTCAAAGCGACGATCCCTGAAAACAGCGCGCTGTTCCGTCATATTGTCAACCGCGTCAAAGAATGCCTGATGCTTTAGAAATTGAAAAGAACTGGAAGATTCGACAGGGTTTTCAGCGAAGCTTTCTTACAATAGCCTTAAGAAGGTGAAAAACATGAGTCAGCTGACCCTAAAGAAGTCTACGGCATGGCTCCGGAAGTTTCATAGGAGCGATGGGTTTTTAGTTTTCAGTTTTTTCTTCACTGCGCTTTCGTTTCGATCCGCAGTGTTTCTTTATCCCGGACTGGCCTTTTTCTATCAGCGCAACCGCAGGGAGGGAATGGCGGCGGCAATCGGCACGCTGGCTGGCAGCTGTTTCTCTGGCTTTGCCGGATTTTACTGTCAATTACTGCTGCTGGTCTTCTTCCTGCTGCTGATTTGTCTGATCCAGCTTTTGCGGCAGAATTTATTCGCGTGGTTTCCAATGATCTGCGGTCTGAACGTCCTGCTGGCCAGTCTGGCGACCGGAACGGCCTTCGCGCAAGGGTTGGCCGCGGCGGGGGCGGGGGTTCTGATCTGCCGCTTCACCCAGTCGGACTGGATGTGGATCGACACGGAATTCAAGCTCAGCATGATGATGCTGGGAATTCTCGGAAGCAGTCTGATCTATCCGATCATGACCATCTTTCCATTGGAAGGCGCATGGATGGCGTCGGTGCTGGTGATGGCATGTCTGGCCATGACGATGCCGGTGCGTGAATATCTGGCGTTGTGTTTAGGCTTGTTATTCTGTTTTCCCATCGGCAGTCATACGCCGGTCTGGTGCGCGGCGTTGTTATTGTTGAACATCCTGCGTCAGGATATGGGCTGGCTGCGCTTCTTAGGCTGGATGGTGCCGTTAATCTGGACCCGGCAGCCAGCCTGGTCGCTGGCTTCAGCGATCGTGATCTTTCTGGCGGCGCAGCAGTTCCCGACCTCGCAGATCACGCAGCGCTGGGTGAGTGAGGAAAAACAGACGCTGAACGGTCAGCGGATCGAAGGCCGCAAGCGGACTTTACTGCACCAGTTATCGCAGTTTTCGCATATCTTTGATTTGATCGCCGATTATTTCAAACCGATTCAGCCTAGTCAGTCGCAGATTCTGGAGGGCATGGCCGATGCTCTGGATACCGTGGCGATGCAGATGAAGCAAAGCGTCGTGGATGACGAAGCGCTGAGCGATAAACTGGTGAATCTGTTGGAAGGGTATCACTTTGAAGTCAAGCGCGTCCATGTTCAGCAGTGGGAGGAAGGTCCGCTGCAGGTAGTGATCGACTTCTCCCAGCTGTCGCACAGCGAATTGGAGGAAGTCGTCCTGCCTCTGATCCACATGGTCGTCGACCCGGATCTGAAGGTGACGCGGTTTCAGCGCAACCGGATTTTCTATACCGGCAGCCGGCTGGAGTTGTCGACCTCTCAGCCTTCAACATTGAAAACACGGTTATTTACTTTAAAGAAGGATCCTGAGGTTTCCGGCGATACCAGCGCGGTGTTCCGCAACGGCCAGACAACGATCTGTACGATCAGCGACGGGATGGGCTGTGGCCCCCAGGCGGCCCGCAGTTCCCAATTTGTCACGCAGGTGCTGCAGCGGATGCTGAGCGCCAAGCTGCCGGTGGAAGCGGCGGTGCAGAGCATCAACGCTCTGCTTCACGCCGATCAGCGGGAGTTGTTCGCAACCTTGGATTTCCTGTGTTATGACCAACGCCGCCATCAGGCGTTCCTGAGCAAGTCCGGCGCATGTCCGACATATCTGATCCGGGAGGATCAGATCATGGAAATCAGCGGTGAATCGCTGCCGATCGGGATCATTCAGGAAATCGAAACAGATTGCTTTCAGATTGACTGTCAGGATCAGGACTGCTTCGTGATGAGCAGCGACGGCGTGGAAAAACAAGTGCTCGATCAGTGGATCCGCGGCGGCGATCCGGATCAGATTCTGCAGCGGATTGAAACCGGTCTGCAGGCGATGGAGGAAACCGGCTGCGCCGACGACGTGACCGTGTTAATCGCCCGTGTCAGCAAGCGCTGACGCGGGTTTTTCACATTTTGGACTTCAAAACAGAAAAAAAGCCTGAATTTATACAATAATCCGGGATTGTCGCAGGCGAATCGCTTGGCAACGGAATACTTCTGTGGTTCAATAAATAAAACCAGGATTCAAGCGGAAGGAGGCGGTACGATGCGGTGGAATCAGCTGGCGGAAAAAAAGTGGATCGTGGGTGTTTCCGGGGGGCCGGATTCGATGGCGCTTCTGGATTTGTGCCGCCGACATCGTGTGAGCGTTGTGTGCGCCCATGTGAATTATCATCATCGGCCGACTGCCGACCGCGATCAACAGATCGTTGAAGCGTATTGCCGCAGCTATGCGATCCCGTTTTATTCGCTGGATCCGGTCAAGGAAACGTCCGGAAACTTTCAAGCCTGGGCGCGCGAGGCGCGGTATGCCTTCTTTGCGCGGCTGGCCGATCAGGAAGCGGCGGCAGGTGTTCTGATTGCTCAGCATCTGGACGATTTTCTGGAAACGGCGCTGCTTCAGCAGGAGTCTGGAAGGCAGTGCGAAGTGCTGGGCATCCGGGAAGAAGGCCGGGTGCTGGGCGTGGTCGTCGTCCGGCCGTTGTTAAGCTGGACGAAGCGGCAGCTGCAGGAATACTGCGGCCGGCATAAAATTGCCTATGGGATCGACGAATCCAATTTGAGCGACGATTACCGCCGCAATCGGCTGCGTCATCATGAACTGGCGGAACTCAGCGAAGCGCAAAAGCGGAGTGAAGTCAGAAAACTGAAGGCGCGCAACCGCAATCGTCAGAAAAAGAAGGAAGCTGTCAAAGCGAAGCTGAATCCTGCGGATCCGGTCATTTCCCAGGAAATATTTCTCACGCTGAGCGAAGCGGAACAACGAATTTTCCTGCGGGCATGGATGCAGGAACAGGGCGTGGTTCCGCCTTCAGAAGCCTTTCTCATCGAGCTGATCAAAGCGCTGAAGCAGAAAAACGGGAATTTCGACGTGAGTTTCAGTAAAGACCGCCGGTTTCAGGCGGCTTACGGATTCTTTTCACTTGACTTCACAGAAGAGGTATCTTATTGTTATGTTCTGGATAAAATAGAATTGTTCGCGACGCCGTATTTCAGGATCGCGGAGAACGGAGAATCCACGGAAGCGGTCACACTCTATCAGGAAGACTTTCCGATCACGATCCGCAATCCCCGTCCCCAAGACGCGATACAGCTCCGATTCGGCACAAAACGCTTAAACCGGTGGTTTATCGACAGGAAGATCCCGCCGGATCAGCGCCGGCGCTGGCCGGTTGTCGTCAACCGCCGCGGCGAGATCGTTCTGGTCCCGAAAATAGGCTGCAATGTCGCACATTACTCTAACAATCCAACTTGTTTTGTGATAAAATAGGGATATTCTGGAGGTTTGGCTATGCATCCGTGTTTAGAAAAAGTTTTACTTAATGAAGAAGAAATTGTAGCTCGCTGCAAAGAGTTGGGACAACAAATTACCCAAGAGTACAAAAACAATGAACAACCACCGCTGTTAGTCGCGCTGCTGAAGGGATCCGTCCCTTTTTTGGCAGAATTGATCAAGCACATTGATCTGGACATTCAGTTTGATTTTATGGACGTTTCCAGCTATGAGGGAACAGAGTCGATCGGCGATATCAAGATTATCAAGGATCTGGACTGCTCTGTCAAAAATCTGGACATCCTGTTGGTCGAAGACATCGTCGATACCGGCAGAACGTTAAAAACGGTCAAGACGATGCTGAAAAACAAAGGGGCGCGGACTGTCCGCGTCGTCACGCTGCTCGATAAGCCGGACCGCCGGGTTGTCGATATTGAGGCGGATTATACCGGCTTTGAAATTCCAAACGAATTCGTAGTCGGATTTGGACTGGACTTCAATCAGAAGTACCGCAATTTCCCTTTTGTCGGTGTCCTGAAAGAAGAATGCTACAAGTAACGCTAGCGAAGGAGTGATACAATGCGTAATAATCGTTGGATCAATTTTGTTCCGTATCTGATTGTGATCCTGGCGCTGTTCAGTTTGATGAACATGAATACCGGGACTGCGACACAGAATCTGACCTACAACGAGTTTCAAAAGTTAGTTGAAGAACAGAAAGTCACCGAAAGTGCAGTGACGGTCGGCGACAATGTGATTAAAATCAAGGGTGTTTTCGAACAGGACGGCAAGAAGGTCGGCTTTACCGCTTCCGTGCCGCGCTCGGAAACCGAAGTCGACGCGCTGATGAGCGCGCTGGAAGCTGCCGACGTCAAGGTCAGCGACATGAACGAATCGAATCTGTTTTTAGATACGATCTTATCGTTGATTCCGTTTGTGATTTTCGGTGCGATGGCGTTTTTCCTGATTTCCAAGATGAACGGCGGCGGCAATAACAAGGCCTTTGAATTCTCAAAATCCCGGGCCCGGCTGGAAGGCAACATCAAGGTTCGCTTTGACGACGTTGCCGGGTGCGATGAAGAAAAACAGGAAATGGCGGAAATTATCGACTACCTGAAATCGCCGAAGAAGTTCGCCAAGATGGGCGCGCGGATTCCGAAGGGCATCCTGATGGTCGGTTCGCCGGGTACTGGTAAAACATTATTGGCGAAGGCGGTTGCGGGTGAAGCGGACGTTCCGTTCTATTCGATTTCCGGTTCGGATTTCGTTGAAATGTTCGTCGGCGTCGGCGCCAGCCGTGTCCGCGACATGTTTAAAAAAGCGCAGCAGACAGCCCCGTGTATGATCTTCATTGATGAAATCGACGCGGTCGGCCGCCAACGCGGCGCGGGTTTAGGCGGCGGTCATGATGAACGGGAACAGACATTAAACCAGCTGTTAGTCGAGATGGACGGTATAACGGACAATGCCGGAATCGTCGTGATTGCGGCGACCAACCGGCCTGACGTCCTCGATCCGGCGCTGTTGCGGCCGGGCCGTTTTGACCGTCAGATTACCGTTTCTCTGCCGGACCGCAGAGGCCGTAAGGCCATTCTGGAAGTCCATGCCCGCAACAAGAAGCTGGCTCCGGAAATTGATCTGGACGCTTTAGCGAAGCGGACGCCGGGCTTTTCCGGTGCGGATCTGGAAAACGTGCTGAACGAAGCCGCGATTCTGGCGGTGCGGGAGAACAGCGATTTAATCCACATGCACAATCTGGACGAAGCGATTGACCGCGTCATGATGGGACCGGCCAAGAAGTCCAGAAAATATGATGAAAAATCCAAGAAATTGGTGGCTTACCATGAGTCCGGCCATGCGATTGTCGGCCTGAATCTGGAAAACTCCAATATTGTTCAGAAAGTGACGATCATTCCGCGCGGCACCGCCGGGGGCTACAACCTGATGACGCCGAAGGAAGAAAAGATCATGAACACGAAGAACGACCTGATGTCGGCGATCACCGGCTACATGGGCGGCCGCGTCGCGGAAGAAGTGTTCTTTGACGATATCACAACCGGCGCGGTGAACGATATCGAGCAGGCGACGAAGATGGCGCGGGATATGGTCACGCTGTACGGCATGAGCGATCTCGGCCCGGTTCAGTATGATCATGGTCAGCAGAACGTCTTTTTGGGCCGCGATTACAACTCGGCGAGCAACGTATCCGGACAGGTTGCGTTTGAAATTGATCAGGAGATTCGCAAGATCATCGACCAGTGCCATGATGAAGCCAAGAAGATTATTCTGGAGCACAGAGATGAACTGATCAAAATCGCGGAAGCGCTGATTGAAAATGAAACGCTGACTGCCGAACAGATTGATAAGATCATTAAAGGCGAACCGTTTTTGGATCTGCCGACACCGGAGATGAAAGCGGCAGCTGCCACGGAATCGGCGGAATCTGCGTCCACGATTGCGGAAACGCCGGAAAATTCACGTCCGGAAGCGGAAGCTGAATAAGTTAACGAAAGGTGGTCTATGCGGCCATCTTTTCTTGTTTGCCAAGGATGAGCGTATGATCTGTTATACAGCGGATCGTTTTGAAATGATTCTGGCTGCGGGGAAGAGGATCATATTCCAGAATTGGAATACAGAACAAGGCTGCCGAAGCGTTGGAATCGAAGCAAGTTGGAAATCAGGTATGGTTTATTGGACCGGGAATCGATTATAATTAAGAAGTTCAGAGTTTATTGCAACCTTCTCAAATTGACAATAACCTGAAAAAAACAGAATAAACGATGGACATGCAGGCTATGAAGTAAGGCAGGAATAACTATGGAATACAATCAAATTTTAGCGAAACGGATACAGGAACTATGCAGGCTTAAACACATCTCAGTAGAGATCTTGGGGAAAAAAGCGAAGATTAACGAGCGGACGTTGACGCGGATCGTAGAGGGAATGTATAAAAATCCAGGTATGGCAACAATTTTCCGCATTGCCTGTGCTTTTGATATGACTTTGGCGGAATTTCTGGATTTTCCTGAAATCAATGATTATGAATTTTCCGAATCCGGATGCGCCTCTTTGTCGAAGACGAAGGATTCCGAGGGATAAAACGGGCGATTCAGGCATAGAAAAAGCCGGAAAAAGGGGTTACAATACAAACAGGAGGTTTGTTATGAAAATTAGTGAAGTCATACAGAAAATGAAACAGTATCATCGCGGAATCGCCAATGGCAAACCGATTGACGACGCGGTAACCCGGGATCAGATCCTTTACGGAAATCCGGATCAGGAATGTACCGGCATCGTGACGACGTGTTATGCTTCAGTCGACGTCATCCGCAAGGCCAGCGCCAGCGGCGCCAATCTGATCATCAGTCATGAAGCGCTGTTCTGGAATCACGGCGATCATACCGACTGGCTGGACGAAGCTCGGAATAAAACCTTTCTGGCAAAAAAGCAGCTGCTGGATGAAACCGGCATCGTCGTCTGGCGGGATCATGATTATATCCATTCCGGGATTCCGATGAACGGCGGCTATGTAGACGGGATTTTTCATGGCGTTATGGTCACTTTAGGCTGGGAAAAATATTTATGCTGCGATCCGGTCCGCCCGATGGTTTTTGAGATACCGGAAACGCCGGTTAAGGAAATTGGACGCCTGATCATGGAGAAATTCCATCTGATCGGATTGAAAATGCTGGGAAACACCGAGGCGAAGGTCAGGAAAGTCGCGATTGCCAGTCACATCCTGGGCGGCGACAACGACATGATCACCCGGATCGATCAGGAAAATATCGACTTGTTGATCTCGATGGAACTGATCGATTTTACCGTCAGCGAATACATCCGCGACAGTGCGATGCTGGGGATGCCGAAAGCGATTCTGGCAGTCGGCCATTTTAATACGGAGGAACCGGGAATGGAATACATGGTCAGCTATATCCCAAAAGCGCTGGGCGAAGCCGTTCCGTGCCGTTATATCCAGTCCGGCGATATGTATGAATTCATGACTGCTTAAACGATGGCATAATTTTCTTAAGGGGCAAAGGTGTTCAGATGCCGCCGGATAAGCTTAAACAGAAGGAATCAAAGTCAGTTGTTAAACGACAGCTGGCTTTTTTTATTGTATCGAAGATCAGTTTTCTGATCCCCATTGCTCTGAAAAATTCCTGCGTCAAAACAACGGGGGAACTGAATGTAAAAAATATAAGAGATAAAAATATAGTCATATTATTGAATGATTATACATATATAGTGCTAGGCGTAAGGCGAGAGAGAGGGCGAAAGACAAAGAGAGAAAGCGAAAATAAATAACATAATAAAGCAATAAATGATTACAAAGTCACTGATTTACGATGCTTTCATTCCAACTCAAAAAGAAAATCCTACAAAAATCTACAAATTTATCTTGACGTAAGCGTATTCACGAAATATATTATGTATATACAATAAACAAAAACATGATTATACAGGAGGAGAAAAATGGAAAAACCGACGATGGCTGGATATATTCTGGATCAAGGCCGGGCACTTCGTCAGTCGTTTGCCGAAAGAGCCTGTTTCGTCAATCCGATGATTGAATTGTTCCTGAATCAAGATATCCGGAAAGTTTATTTTCTGGGTTCAGGAACAAGCTATCATGCGGCGCTGAGCTTTAAGAACTGGTTTGAAAAATACCTGAAGGTGGAAGCGGAAGTCGTGATTCCGACGGTATTTACGAATTATACGCAGATCAATAACAATGAGATCTATCAGCCGCATCAGATTCTGGTCGTCGGCATCAGTCAGTCAGGCACCAGCGTTTCCACGGTGGAGGCGATGCGCAAAGCTAAAAATGCGGGCTACTTTACCGTTGCGCTGACGGAAGCGTTGTCCAGCCTGATCACCCGCGAGGTCGACGTCGTCGTGCCGTTAACCTGCGGCAAGGAAGAAATCCCGATCGAAACCCGAGGCTACATCATCACGCTGCTGACCGGTTATCTGTGGGCTGTTGAAATTGCCTCGGCGCTGGGACAGCTGGAGAAAGCGCAAAGCGAGCAGAAACTGCAGGAAGCGGAAACGATGCTCGAGCATTTCGATGCGTTGATCGAAGAAGTCCAGCAATGGATCGACCGCAATCAGCCGGAGCTGCTGGACATGAAAAAGGGGCATATCGCCGCTTATGGAACAAATTATCCAACCGCGCTGGAAGGCGTTCTGAAAATGTATGAAACCTTCCACAAGCCGCTGAGCGCCTATGAATTGGAGGAACTGATCCACGGGCCGCAGATGGCGTTCGACGATCAAACCTACCTGTATTTCATCGCAAGCAATGAAGTTGAACGCACGCGGATTCCACTGTTTCTGGACTGGATCCGGGAGAATGAAGTGACCGAGCACGTCTTTGTCTTTTATGCCGATCAACAAGCAACAAATCCGAAGGATCTGCATTTCCGCAGTCCGATCGCGCCCGACTTGAGTCCGCTGGCCTTCGTTGTTCCCTTCCAGCTGATGGCGGCCCGTAATTGTGAGGAAATCGGCTACGACACCAGCGTCTATCCGCCGAAACGCCGGGCGTTCGCCCATAAGAAACCGGAGGAACAAGCATGAATCAATTTCTGATCGCCACCCATTCCACGCTCGCCGAAGGGCTGGCCAACGCCATTCATTTCTTCAACAGCGACGCCGCTAACATTCATTATATCAACGCCTATGTCGAAGATAATGAATTTGAAAAAGCGCTGCGCGCCAAGCTGGCTGCCATCGAACCGGGCAACCTGGTTGTTCTGACCGATCTGGCCGGAGGCAGCGTGAATCAGATCGCTGCGAAGCTGATGCAGGAAATGGCCTTTGTCTTGGTGACCGGCGTCAACTTTCCGTTAGTGCTGGAAATGGTTTATCAAAGCGAAGACATTACACCGGAGCTGGCCGCGCAGATCGTGGAGCGCGCAAGAGCGGAAATGATGTGCATGAACACGCTGAACACTGACGCTGAAGAAGCAGATCTAACCGAGGACGACGAGCTGTAAACAAAATCATTGAGGTAATGACCTGAACTGAATCAGGCGTTATAAAAAGGAAAGGAGGATTTTATGATTATTTTAGTCAGAGCGGACGACCGGTTAATTCACGGCATAGTGGCTGTGTCCTGGACTTCCGCGATCAAGCCGGAAACGATTCTGGTAGCCAACGACGAGGCGGCAGGGGACAGCTTTAAGGCCGCGACGATGAAACTGGCCAAACCGGCAGGCGTCAAATTGATCATCAAGACTATCGCGGATTCGATCAAGGCGCTGAACAATCCGATCAATGACCGGAAGAAAATATTCCTGGTCACGGAAACTGTCGAGGATGCCTGCACTATCTGGGAGAGCGTTAAGGGGATCGCCAAGCTCAACATCGGCACAGCCGGCGTCAACAAGAAGCCGGGCGAGGACTACATCCCGACGCTGCCGCAGGTCTTCATGACGCGGAAGGAATTTGAATGCGCCAAGAAAATGGCCGACGCCGGCGTGGAAGTCTTTGCGCAGATCACGCCGTCTTTGGACCGCATGAACTTCAAAGATATTGAAAAAATATTTGCCAAATAAAAAATTATAAGGAGGGCAAAAACTTATGCTACAGGGATTCTTAGTCGCGCTCGTCGCAACCTTGATCTACATGGAAAGCCGCATCGGCGGTCAGCACATGCTCGACCGACCAATTCTCATCGGCCCGATCGTCGGCCTGATCATGGGGGATTTCACCATGGGTTTAATCATCGGCGGCAATCTGGAACTGGTCTGGATGGGCTTAGTCGGTATCGGAACGTCCACACCGCCGGATGTCGTTGTCGGCAGTGCGCTGGCCACTGCGCTAGCAATCAAAACCGGCGCTTCCTATGAAACCACGCTGGCTCTGGCGATTCCAATCGCGCTGTTGGCTCAGGTCGGTTCCATCGGCGTCTGCATCCTCAACACCACCTTCGCGCACCACGCTGACAAATGCGCCGACAAGGGCGACTGGAAGGGCGTTGAAATGTCCAACTGGATGGGCAGCGCGCTGTACTTCGTCTTCAAATTCACGATGATTTTCTTAGGCTTCTTAATCGGCGGCGACGTCATCACGGCGATCGTCAACAACATTCCGCCCGTTATCCAATCCGGTTTGGCTCAGTCCGGCAACCTGCTTCCGGCGTTAGGAATCGCGATGTTGATTCAGCTGACCTTCGACAAGAAGTTCGCGGCGTTCTTATTCCTGGGCTTCGCTTTAGTCGCTTTCTTCAACGTCAGCACGATCGCCGCGGCGGTGATCGGCGTAATCTGCGCTTATGTTTACTATCAGTTCGCTCCGAGCGGCAAGTCCGGCTCCATGAGCGCCAGCGATGAAAGTGAGGAACTGTAAGATTGACGATCGGCATGAAAAAATTAAGCTCGAAAACCTTAAAGAAAGTTTATAATCGTCACTATCAATTATTGGGATGCTTCAACTATGAACGTCAGATGTCGACAGGCTACGCCTGGACAATGATGCCCGCCATCCGCGAGCTGTACGGCGAAGATGAAGCGAAGATGAAGGCCGGCGTCAAACGCCATCTGGAATTCTTCAACTGCGCGACCACACCGAGTCCATTTATCATCGGGATCACCTGCGCGATGGAGGAACAGTGCGCCAGTGCGCCGGACGGCGAATTTGACGTCGCTTCGATCAACTCCGTCAAGGCAGCTTTGATGGGACCGTTAGCCGGCATCGGCGACAGCTTCTTCTGGGGCACCTTCCGCGTCATCGGTGTCGGTGTCGGCGCGCCGTTAGCGGTCGCCGGCAACATCTTAGGCCCGATCCTGTATTTCCTGATCAACTTTATTCCATCGGAAATCGTCCGCCGCGTCGGCTTCAAAATCGGTTATGAAGGCGGCAGCGAATTCCTGACCCGGATTTCCGAAGACGGCACGCTGAACAAGCTGACGGAAGCCGCCCGCATCATGGGTCTGGTCGTTATCGGCGCGATGATGGCTTCAATGGTCAACGTCAATCTGGTTACAGTCCTCAACATTAACGGCGCGCAGGTTGTCCTGCAGGAGATCTTTGACGCAATCTGCCCGAAGATTCTGCCGCTGGGACTGACCTTCGCGTGCTACTGGGGCTTACAGAAACGCTATTCCGGCACGGTCATCATGATCGCACTGCTGGTTCTGGGTGTTCTGGCTGTCGCTTTGGGTCTGTTGTAATCGAATGAAACAGGGGTGAAACGGGATGAAAAAACAAGAAGTTCTGGAAAGCCTGAAAGACGGCTTAATCGTTTCCTGCCAGGCGGTGCCGGAGGAACCTCATTATATGGAAGGCATCACCGTCAAGTTCGCGGAGTGCGCGGCTTGGGCAGGAGCGAAAGGCATTCGCGCGAATTCCCCGGAGGATATCCGGGCGATCAAAGCGCAGGTCGATCTGCCGGTCATCGGAATCTGGAAAATCAACCGCAATGTGAAGGACGTTTATTTAACACCGAATCTGGAAGCAGCCAAAGCGGTATGGGAAGCCGGCGCGGAGATCATCGCCGTGCAGGCGACGCATCACTACCGCGACGATGGCAAGCTGGCGTATGAAACGATCCGGGAAATCAAGGAAAACATTCCGGAAGCGCTGATCTTCGCCGATGTCAGCACTGCGGAGGACGCGCGGATTGCCGCGGAAATGGGGGCGGATTTCGTCGCCCCAACCTTAGCCGGGTATACGAAAGCCGGCGCCTTCGACAAGCTGGAAATCAAGGACGCTCCGGATTATATCCTGCTTCGGGATATCGTCGACGCCGTTAAAGGCACCGGCGCCCGCGTCATCATGGAGGGCAAGGTGGCCACACCGGAGATCGCGGTTCAATGCCTGTATATGGGCGCTTACGCCGTCGTTGTCGGCAACGCGATCACGCGTCCGCACATCACGGCCAAACGGTTTGCCCGGGCGCTGAACCGGTTCCATGACTAATCCGATCCTCTGGATCACGCTGCTGTGTTTGTTCGGCAGCGTGATCTATAAAAAATGGGTGAGCGAGAAAGCGCTGCGGAAGCTGTATGCGTTTAAAATGAAACAGGATACGGACAGCTTTCTCAAACTGCTCGATTCCCCTTACTGCCGATTTAATTTTTCCAAGGTGTCGCTGTTGATGATGAAGCTGAACTATTTTATTGATCTGCAGGATCATGATCAGGTTCGCGCGACCTACGCGCAGTTCGCTTCGCTGAAGATGAACGCGGATGAAAAGATCGCGCTTTATTCCCGGATGTTCGGCTACGCCCTGCAATTTCGCGACCGCGCGCTGGCCGAGACCTGCCGCGACCAGCTGATGCCGTTGTTAAACGGGAAAAAGGGACAGAAAGCGGAACTGATCCGCGGGGAAGTGGAACAGCTCGACCGTATTTACATCCAGAAAGACACCACGTTAATCCAGGAGCTGACCGAGGCGCTGCCGGAATGTGAAAACGACGAAATCAAGTCGCTGATCGCTTTCCGTCTGGCTAAACTTTACCATTATAAAAACCAGCCGGAACAGGTAGAGATTTACCTGAACCAGGCAATGCGGTATACTAATAATGATAAGAATAGAAAATCGCTGATGGCGATGATCAGCGATCCCTCGGAGCTGGATTAAATGAATAAATATGAACAAATAATTAATTACTACCGTCAACAGATCGTCGATAAAGTGCTCAAACCGGGCGATCAACTACCCAACGAAATCGAAATTGCGCAGGCGTTTAAGGTCTCACGCATGACCGCAAACAAGGCCCTGAATATCCTGGCCCAGGAAGGCTGTATCCGCCGGGTCAAAGGACAGGGAAGCTTTGTCGACAACCAACAGATCGTTAAGGCGATCGGCAACCTGACGAGTTTTACCGACGACATCACGAAGATGGGGCAGAAGCCGGGCGCGATTCTGATCGAATATCGGATCGAGCGGGCGGATAAACTGCCGAAGCTGATGGAAAAAATGAAGCTGAGTCCGGACGATGCGATTCATTATATCGTGCGCATCCGCACGGCGGATGAAACGCCGATCGCGATCAGCTATACCTATCTGTCGCAGAAATACATGTCCAGCGTGGACCTGCGGAAGATCGAAGGCTCGGTCTATCAGATCATGCAGGAAAACGGGGCGCAGTTTAAGTACAGCGACGGCGAGATGACGGCGATGATGCCGACGGAAGAAGAAAAGCGGTTGTTGAAAATCAAGGATGTGGCGTTATTGCGTAACATCACCTGGATGTACGACCAGGACGACGATCTGATCGAATACACGGAGATGCTGTATATCGGCTCCCGTTATAACTATTACTACCGGACAGTCAATCAATAAGGAGGCTAATTCATGACGGAAAAAAACTGGGATATGTACCAGTATATTCTGGAATCCAAGCCGGCGGTGCGCAACATCGTCGAGCACCAGGATGAAATATTCAAAGAAGCGCTGGATTACTGCGCAGACGGCACGATCGAACAGATCTATGTCGTCGGATCAGGCACATCCTATCACGGCGCGCTGGCTTGTAAAAAGCTGCTTGAGGATGTGCTGAAGGTTAAGGTCTTTGCCAGCTATCCGATGCAGTTTAAGGACAATGAACTGATTCTGAACCCGCACACGCTGGTCATCGGAATTTCCCAGGCCGGCCGCAGTTCTTCCACGATCGCGGCGCTGGATAAAGCGCGGAAACTGGGCTTAAAGACGATCGTCGTTACCGGCGAGGCCGGCAAACCGGTCAGCGATCATGCGGACGTCACGATATTGCTGGCAATCGGCATGGAATATGCCGGCCCGAAGACCAAGGGGTATATCGGCACGATGGCGACGATTATGCTTCTGGGCATGAAGCTGGCGGTGCGTTTAGGCCGGATTTCAGAAGAAGAGAAAACGCGGTTAACGGAACAGATGGTGAAAACCTGCGACAACATTCCGGAAATTGCGGAACAGGCGAGCCAGTGGTATCTGCGCAATAAGGAAGATCTGCTTCCTTGCCGCCGGATGATTCTGGTCGGCTATGAAAGCTGCATCTCGGCCATGATGGAAGGCACGCTGAAAATTCTGGAAGCGGTGCGTTACAGCGTCGTCGGCTACGAGCAGGAAGAATTCATGCACGGCGTATATCATTCGATTCACGAAGACACGATGATGGTTTATCTGGCTTGCCCGGGGCAGTATTTTGAACGCTGTCTGCGGATGCGGGATTACTTCGCCCGTGAGCGGCATAACCCGAACTATGTGATCACTTCGGATGCTTCCCAAGCTGAGGATCCGCACAACTTCGTTTATCCGTTTGTCAACGATCCGTATTTCGCAACGATGGAGTATATTGTGCCGCTGCAGGTGCTGGCGAGAAAATTATCGCTGGATCTGGGCATAGACTGCAACGTTGCCAGCGATCCGGATTTCCACAAAAAGATGGGCAGCTATACTTACTAGATCGTTTTCCTCCCTTTCCTCGAATCCAGGAAGTGAAATGCTGCGTCTGCCAAAGGATCATTTTCGGCAGAAAGTTCAATAAAAAAGCGTTGTCCTTGAAGGCAGCGCTTTTCATATAGAATGAGCGGGTTCCGATTCAGTTTATTTCTGGGTTTGCAGTTAAACCATCGCTGATTGTCTGGCTTCAATATATAGATCAATATCTTCGACAATATACTTTTCTCCGGTTGTATGCAAAGCTTCAAAACAAGAATAGATGTAATCCCATACACGGTATTTTGTGAACAATTCAGAAACCTGTCTGCCGGTTAAGCCTTTTGCGGATTTATACCTTTCGATACAATAGATTAAAAAATTACCTTCTTTACTCATCATCATGCCTCCTCCGGGAATGTGAATGTGCCTGTCTTTTTTTCTTCATCGAACATATTGAACAAAGTCAGCGCACTCAAATGCCACAACTTCGTATCTTCCTGCTCCAGAAAAGAATATACCTGAGAGTCATAAAATTCTTTAGAGGCAGTAACTTCATCAAACGGGTAATTCTCAGTGATCAGGTGGACTACCTGCGGAACAAGAAGTATGAGCATCGCTTCAAATTTCTGCTTTTCCATTAAAATTCCTCCTCCGGCACCGTGCCAATAAACTTTAAGTAGCTTAACGCTTTTCCTGAGGTGAGCACTAACTGATTATACAGCTTTTTGATTTTAAGAGCCTCCAAGGTCTGTTCCTTAGTCAATGCTCCAGCGGTATAAAGGGTAAATGTGGTGTAAACATTATCGTTAGCAACAGGTCCCAGGATAAAGTCAGATGTTTCTCCCGCATAGTTGCCTGATCTGTTATCTGATACGAAAAAAAAATAGTATATCCTAATTTCAGAAACCCTTAATAAAACACTAAGATCAACTGAATATCCCACACATGATTTGTTCTTAATATCAATAGTTTATGCTCATCTAATCCTAGGTCGAGTAGGAAACTTTATTCCTACTTCTATAATCCGAAAAAGCAGGCGATCTCTCAGCCTGCTTATCCTGAAACTATCTTTGCCAGCTTATCCCATCGGGAAGAAACCGACCGCCGTTAATAAAATGCCTAAGCCCAACAAAAGGAATAACAGCTTGTTGACGCTGACTCCTTTCTGGATGTAATGATAAACAACGACAGATAAGACCAACGGCAGTAAATTCGGCATGATGCTGTTGAGAACATCCGCCAGAATAAACGAACCGCCGCCCATGTTCAGCTGCAGGGAGACCGGCACCGCGACAATCGTCGGAACCAGTCCGCCGATGACGACCAGACCCAGAATCTTTGCGGCCTCCGTCACTTTTTCCAGAGTGCCGTCAGCCTGGATTTTCGCCAGGAATTCCCGGCCACCCTGATACCCCAGCTTAAAGCCATAGACACGGGTCAAGGTTGACGGCAGTAAATTCAACAACAGATACAGCACGACCCCGAGCAGATTGCCGGCCGCAGCCAGCGGAGCGCCGATCCCGCAGGCGATTACCCGGAACGTTCCCCAGAAGAAGCTGTCGCCGATCCCGGCCAGCGGTCCCATCAAAGCGATCTTGACGGAACTGATCGACTGTGGATCAAACGTACCTTCCGGTGCGTTGGCGTATTCCTCTTCCATCGCGCAGGTGATGCCCAGACAAAACGGTACGAAAGCGCAGGTCGTATTGAACATGACGTTGTGACGGATCAGGGCTTCTTTCAGATCTTCCGGATCCGGATAGAGTTTCTGCAGCGCCGGAAGCAGGGCGCGCATGTAGGAAATCCCTTGCTGCTTATCGTAGGTATAACACCCCAGCGCCTGATAGGAACGCCAGAATACCTTATTCAGTTCCTTTTTTGATAATTGAACCGGATTCGTCATGATTAGTCGTCCTCCTCTGCTCTCGGTTTAAATTGATAATAGATGTATGCGCAGACCAATCCCGTCAGTGCGACGCCCATCGTGCCCATTCCCAGATAGGTTGGAAGCAGGAAGCCCAGCGCAAAGAAGCCGGCATATTTCCAATCAAACGTAAATTTCAGCAGAATGCCGATGCCGATCGCAGGCAGGAGCTTGCTGGCATTGATCAGACCGTAGCGGACGACGCCCGGAATGGAATCAATGACCGCCTGGATCGCGACGGATCCGGCCATAAAGCCCAGGGCGATAACGACAAAGTAGACGATGAAATAAATGATGCCTCCGCCGATTCCAGTCCACCAGATCATCTTGGTATCACAGTTTTCCACCGCTTTGTTCGTCAAGGAAGACAGAACGGCAGAGTTCACCGACGAGATAAACGTATTCATAACGCTGGCCAGCAGCGCGACCGGGATTGCCAGCGCGACGCCTTCCTCGACGGTCAGACCACTGGTGATGACCAGCGCCGAGGCCAGCACGCTGCCGCTGACAACCTCTGTCGGCGCAGCCCCGATCTGAACGACACCGGCCCAGATCAGCTCCAGCGTACCGCCGATGATGACGCCTTGCTTTAAATCCCCTAACAAAAGTCCGACGAGCGTACACAGCCAGATCGGCCGCGCGATCATCTGCTGCCCGAACCAGGATTGTTCGATCCGTCCGTAACCCGCGACAAGACCGACGAGAATAGCTTGTAAAATCATACCCTTTTCTCCTTCTTATTCAAATTTTTTAGCGAAATCCGTAAAATCAACGGCCGGCATTTGCGGAGTGATCTGCGCGAACACCTCGACGCCCTGATCATGAATGCGTTTCAGACACGCGAATTCTTCTGGGGAGGCAAAGACGCCGTCGCTGATCTCCACTTTTCCTTCGGTTACCCGCCCCTTTGTACCGTCGACTTCAGGGCCGACATTGACGCGGCGAATCTCCGGACATTGGCTGACGAGCGCTTCCGCGTCGGCGATGGTGCCGACCGTGATAAAGATTTTCTTCGCTTTGTATTTCGGTCCGTTCAAGCGGTCAACCGCCTTGGCCAGCGTCCAGACATACATGTCCACATTGGCCGGCTTGGCCAGCTTTAACGTCATTGTGTGAAAACTGTCGTTGGCCGCCGCATCGTTGGCAACCACTAAAACGTTCGGCTTGAGTTCCCCGACCCAGGTTACGGCGACCATGCCGTGAACCAGCCGTCCGTCGACGCGCAATAAACTGATCATATTGATTTTCCTTTCTAGTCGTCCTCTTCCCCGCAATGAAGCAACAAGTCGTTCATGTAACAGGTTTGACGACAGGCATTCGCAATGATTTCCTTTAAGTGCAGTCCATCCAGATCGGTTTCTGTAAAAACACATTCCAGAATCATCGCCAGATTCATACCCGTGATCAGATGGAATGAGTAATTACGCAGGTTTTTGAAAAAGATCTGATTGACGGAGCCTCCGTATAAATCGGTAAAGACGATGCAGTTTTGGCCGGCATATTGTTGAAGGATTTTTTCCACCTTTGCTTCAAAGCCGGATTCCTGAACGGTTTGTTCCAAAATGACGATGTTTCGGGCGCCGAAAAATTCCAGCGTTTCCTTCATGCCCGACGCAAGCCGGCCATGGGCGGCGATGATAATTTGATTCATTCGATGTTTTTTCCCCCTTTCAATGGATGAAACTGGATGAGAGCTGCCTGATTTAAACTCAGTATAATCTATAAATATATATTTGTAAATATAAAAATTATAAAAATATATATTAAAAATTATAGCCAACAATAATTACATCCCTAATATAAGACAGATTTGCATGACTTCCAGCATATTTCTGACAAAAAACCGCTGAATATCCCGAATTCTTGGGGAACAGAAATGATTTCCAGAAAAGGTAATTTTCAATAAATATATATTTACTGTTGATTTTGGAACAGATTGTGGTATATTTATGATGAGCTGCCCGATGATTCAAGAAAAAGGAGAACAGAATAAAGCATGGAAAAGGAAAAACTCTCAATGATCGGTCATATTCAGGATACACCCCGGGTTTTAAAGAAGGCTTACGCTACCCGCAATGAATATATGACCCGCTTTGTTGACGCTTTTGTCGAGCATGATTTTAAGAAGGTCTATTTCCTGGGATCCGGTACTTCCAATCATGTTTCGATGGTTATTAAAAATCTCTTTGTCGAGCTGCTGCACGTTGAAGGCGTTGCCTGCGCGCCAACGTTGTTTACCTATCATGAGAATCCGAATCCGTCCGGAATTTTTAAAAAAGAAGAAATCTGCGTCATCGGCTTTTCACAGCACGGCGACAGTATCTCGACCTGTGAAGCGGTAAAAAAAGCTGCGGATGACGGGTATTTCACCATTGCGGTGACCGAGCAATTAAACAGCGTGCTGGAAGAACTGGCTGACGTATACTGTCATTTAGTCTGCGAAGAAGAAGAAATCGGTCCGGAAACGCGCGGTTATACGGAAACCATCTTCCAGTTTTACATCCAGGCCATTGAGATCGCGCGGCGTAAAAAACTGATTGATCAAGCCTATTATCAGCAGTTGGATGAAGCGGCCAAGGCGTTGGCCGACAACCTGGAAATAGTTGTCAATGAGTCGATCGACTGGTATAATCGTAATAAAGAAGAATTTTATCAAATGACAAAATCCTCCATCGCAGGCTATGGTCTGAACTATCCAACGGCGCTGGAATCACGCCTGAAATTCTTTGAAACGTATTCCCGGCCGTGTACCGGTTATGAAATGGAAGAACAGATGCATGGACCGATGCGGGCTTACAATCAGGATAACTATATCTTTATGATCGCTTCCGAGGGCCGGAAAGAACTGGAACGTTTGAAAGAGTTAGTTCCATATTATAAAGACGTCTTCACAAAACATGTATTTGTGGTCACCTGTGAGGAGGATGTGGCAAGTTCAGAAAGAGATCTGAAATTCTCAGTGAAAACGACGGATCTGCTTTCGCCGATTCTCTATGTGATTCCTTTTCAGGTGCTTTCAGCACTGATCTGCGAAGACACGGGAATCGACACGAAGGTCAGTCCGGTCAAAAAGCGTTACGTTTCGTCGCATTATCCAAGCCTCAGACATGGAAATGTGGAAGAAACGAAATAAATAGAACACGGCAATTCTGAGAACAAAAGAATTGCCGAAAGTTTAAAAAGCAGGGGGTAAAACATGCCGAAACTTCCAAAATATGTGGAAATCGTGAATTACTTTAAAGAGAAAATCGAAAGCGGAGAGATTGCCAACGATGAACCGTTTCCGCCGGAAAGCGAGATCTGCGCCAGGTTTTCCACCAGTCACATGACGGTTTCCCGGGCCATGAACGAATTAGCCGTGCATGGGTTTATCAAGCGGATAAAAGGCAAGGGCACGTTCGCAGATGACAAATTCAAGGCGAAGATCAAAAAAAGCTCGGTGCGGACTGAAAGCATTACGGATATGATCCGCAACGCCGGATTGGAACCGTCGGCTGAATTGATTAAATATGGAATTATCAAAGGCAAGGAAGCTCCGGACATCGCCGCTCTGCTGCATGTAGCGGAGGACGACTTTCTGCATTTCTTCATCCGGACACGCTTCGGCAACGGCAGTCTGATCTGTATTTCGTATTCCTATATCTCGCAGAATATTCTGCCGACGATGGATATTAAACGGCTGGAAGGTTCACTGAACCAGTACATCGAAGAATTGGGGATTGAGCGTTCCTACGGATATATGGAATTGGGGGCCTGTCTGCCCAGCGCGGAACAGGCCAAGCTGATCGGCTCCAATCATGTTCCTCTGCTTCGTCAGACAATCCTGTGGAATGTCAACGACGAACCCTTTGAATTAACGACGCACTATTTTGTTGGAGATAAGTTTACGATCACGCAGGATAAGATCACGGCGCGGTCCACACAGACGACGCTGTCGGATCACGCGCGGGAACCGCTGGTCAAGTAAGGACTTTCCGGCAGATCCGTCGGATCTGAATGGATTGTTCTTCCTTCATTCTGCTTCAGATAAAAAATGTAAAAAGAAGGGACGCTCTCATTGAAGGAGCGTCCCTTTAGTTCTTCCGGCTTCCGTACAATCCGGGTAAACGGAACACTTTTGGAATCGGAAGTTCCATAACAAAGTCGGTGAAGAATCGGACATCAATAAGAAATTCAATACAGTCCATGATCAGGAAAAATAGAAAACCGTAAGAAATCCGTTATAAAAATTCACAATTCTCCGCTTTTTCTTTTCCCCGGGCAGGCGTATAGTGATGTCAAAGGAGTGTGAAGTTATGCGATTTGGAATATTAGGTTATGGCGGGATCGCGCAGCGCTTCGTTCATGACAGCGTCCAGGTTGAAGAAGCGGAGATTACATGGATTGCTTCTCAGACCTCAGCTAAGCGGGAAGCGGCGGCCGCGGCGGTGTCGGGCGCGCGGATTGTCGACAACTATCAAGCCTGTCTGACCAGTCCTGAGGTCGACTGCGTTTACATTGCGCTGCCGCATGCGCAGCATAAAGCGATGACGCTGGCGGCGCTGGCGCAGCATAAACATGTCCTGGTGGAGAAACCCGCCGCATTTACCAGCGCGGACTGGGATCAGCTGTGCGCGGAAGCGAAACGTCAGGATTGCTTCTTAATGGAAGCGCTGAAGACGCCGTTTTACCCGACCAGCGCGATCGTCAAAAATCTGATCGAAGACGGGGCTATCGGGCAGGTGACCGGCGCCGATGTCAATTACTGTTACGATTTAAAAGGCCAGACAAAACCGGGCTGGTACATTCTGGATCCTCTTCAGGGCGGCGCGCTGTACGATATCGGCAGCTATCTTTATTATTTCGTGCTGGATCTGTTTCCGGACCTGACGCCGACTCTGACCGTGACGGCCCAGCTGCGCGATCACATCGACGTTCACTTCCAATGCGAACTGATGACGGCCAGCGGCGCGCGCATTCTGACCGAAGGCGCGATCGACCGTGAACGTCCGCGTGAAGCTGTGATCCGGGGAACGGAAGGCACGCTGCGGATTCCTTACTATTACCGGGCCGAGGAAATCATTCTGGAAAACGCCCGGGGAATACAGACGATCCGGCCGACGATTCAGTATACCGATCTGGCGGGGGAGATTGCGGAAGTCTGCCGCTGTGTTGGCAACGGCTGGCGGGAAAGCCCGCTCTATCCGCAGGCCAAGACCCGGGAAGTGCTGGCACTGATGGAAGCAATCCGCAGCCAGTTTCCCCATTGAAATCATGGGAATCAAAGTGTGCGAAGACCTTCGTTTCTAATCCGCAAACAATAAAATCTTTTGTTGATTCAGCCCAGAGGAGAAAAAAAACTTCACCAGAAATGGTGATTTTTTTCAGCTTCTGCCGCTGAACTGGACTTTCTATACTGAAGGAAGAACGAAGGTCAGAGCGGAGGGGAAAGGGATGGATAAGCATCAGGAATCAATGAAACACTTTTACCGGCAGGCCCTGAATCTCTGTCTGGCGATGATCGCGCAGCAGCTGATTCTCAACCTGATCACGATTATTGACAACGTGATGGTCGGCCGGTACGGCGATCTTTTCGTTTCGTCGGCCGCGATTGTCAACCGCCTGTTTACGGTGCCGAGCAGTTTCCTCAACGGCATTCTGGCGGGCGGGGTTGTGTTTCTCGCCCAATATGCCGGAATTGATCAGCCGCAGCGGATGACTCAGACGTTCCGTTTTTCCCTGGCGGCTTCGATCGCGCTGTTGTTTCCGTTTATCCTGGCTGGCCTTGCTTTTCCGCAAACGCTGATCCGGCTGTTTTCTTCCGATCCGGCGCTGGAAGGCCCGGCAGCGGTCTACCTTCAGCTGCTGGCGCTGTCGATGATTCCTTATGTGCTGTCGCAGGCGATTACCAATGCGATGCGGGCGATCGGTCAGGTGCGCCTTCCGCTGTGGGGCAGCTGCGCCGCCGTCATCGTTAAGATTTTGGCGAATCTGATTTTGCTGGAGGGGATCCCTGGCGGCATGTTGGGGGCGGGTCTGGCGATGCTGCTGTGCCGGTGTGCGGAAGCTCTGATCATGATTGTCCTGATGAAACGCTCGCGGTGCGTCTATGCGCAGGCATGGAAAACGATTCCGAAAATGCCGCGATCGCTGGCGGTTCAGATTGGGAAAACAATGCTTCCGATCGGATTGAACGAATTATTCTACGGCCTGGGGCTGGCGATGTTATTTAAAGGCTACTCGTCGTTCAGTACGCCAATAACGGCCGGATATGCCATTGCGATGACCTACTATGAGCTGTTCCGGGTGCTTTTTCCTGCGGCCGGCACAGTGCTGACCATTCTGGTCGGTCCGGTTCTGGGACAGGGAAAGAAAGCGGAGGCCAGGGAGGTCGTGCGGCGTGTGTTCAAGCTGGCGCTGGGACTTTCCGTTGCGTTTGGAATCCTGATTGATCTCTGCCGCTGGACAATCCCGTTGATCTACACAGGTTCTGCGCTTTCGCTGCGGACAGCGGATGAGCTGATGCGGATCATGGCGCTGTTATTCCCGCTGGCGACCGGACATTTTCTTGTGTATTTCGTCTTCCGCAGCGGCGGGGACAGCCGGTCGATCTTTCTGATCGATTCCCTGTTCATGTGGATCATTCCGATTCCTTTGTTGATTGGATTAACGAGGGGAACTAACTTGCCGCTGACTGCGGTTTACTGCTTGGTGGAAGTCAGTTATGTACTGAAATGTCTGTTAGCACTGGCTTTGTTGAAAAAGGAACGATGGCTGAACAATCTGACCCAGCCGGAGGTTTCTCAAAAAGAGATGTCGGCTTCGAAGCGGGAAATTGAAAATGGCGACCCCGCAGTACCACAGACAAACCGGATCGAAGCGCTTGAGGAAAGTCCGGATGCTCCAACTCCGAAAATCTCGCAGCCCTAATCGAATTCTTTTTCTTCTATTCGGAAAGTGCATCTCAAAAGAAAGAAGAAAACGATGACTTTTAAGAGTACTATTCCGCTAAAGAGTTTTAAAGTAATGGGATTCATCGTTTAGGTGCGCACTGAAAAAGAAGGAGGATTAGGGAGAAAAAATTGAAAATGACCAATACGGTGAACGAGAAAAATGATAAAAATAAAGCAAACTCAAATGCGTTGAAATTAAGGCGGATGAATTGTATAATTAACTCATTAGAGGCTTATAGCGTTCTCTGAAGGCAAAACCTTCTTCATGAAAACGATAACGTGTTCTGACCGGGTCTATGTTGATGAATTTCTTCCTGAAGACCCGGAGTCCGGCATCAGCGCGGGCTTGCAGAGAATCTCGTGAATCCGGGTCGTGAGGATGGAGGCAGAATAGCCCGGCGTGATCACAATGGCAGTATCCGCTCCGCTTGCGGTTCCGCCCAGAGCTACGACGGGTTTTCCCCATTCGATCACGTCGGCGTCGAGCGCCATCACCGCACATTCAAAACAAACCTTGACGCCCTGACCCAAAGTCCGCAGTGTGGCGGCCATGATTTCCAGCGGATAAATCCCGCTGAACTGACGGCTCAGTCCCCGTTCCCCACTGCTTAACGCGTGGCCGGCGGTGACGATTACGACGCCCTGAGCTTCCAGTTCACGTTTGGTTTTTGCGTCCATCCGGTTGAGACCGCGAGCTTGCACGTCGGTGACGGAACGGACGTCGATCAGTTTTCCGGTAAATCCCTGTTTTCGGGCTTCGGCGATGACGATTTTGGCGGTCGCGCCGGAGGATGAGGCGAAGACGAGATCGGTATTCAGCTGTTTGGCTTTGCGGATGCCCTCGGCCACCGCTGCGTTGGTGTTGTGAGGTCCGGGTTGAGCAAATAAAAGCATGATTGATCGCTCCCTTCTGTTTCTATTATAGCGGATTGCCGCACAGAAATCAGGGGGAACGCTGCACTAAGCTTGGTGATCTTTTTCCGTTTTTGTTCCAAAGCACAATCTTCCTATAATAAATCCGCAGGAACACAGAAAGGAGGTTGAAGATGGAGAAAATCGTCATCTTTGATATGGACGGCGTGCTCGTCGATACCGAACCGGTTTATTACAAACGGCTTGAAGATTTTCTGATCAGCCGGGGTTATGCGTTTCCCCGCGCGGTGCTCGACCGGCTTGTCGGCGAAAGCAGCCGCAAAACATTTTCGATTCTAAAACAGGCGGATCCAGCATTTTATGATAGTGAGGAAACCTATCGCCGCGATTACCGGGCGTACCATCAGGGGCAGCGGATCGCGTACCGCGAGCTGGCGAATCCTCACGTACATCAAACGCTGAATCAGCTGAAAAACACCGGCTGGCGCCTGGCTCTGGCGTCCAGCTCGCCGCGCGCCAACATCGAACAAGTGCTCCGGGAGCTCGCGATCCTGCCCTTGTTTGAAGTGATCGCCAGCGGCAATGATTTCCGGGAAAGCAAGCCGAATCCGGAAATCTATCTGCACGTCGCCGCCGAGCTTCACGCCAAGCCTCAACAATGCACCGTGATTG
Source organism: Holdemania sp. 1001302B_160321_E10 (assembly GCF_015552275.1). Classification (NCBI taxonomy): domain Bacteria; kingdom Bacillati; phylum Bacillota; class Erysipelotrichia; order Erysipelotrichales; family Erysipelotrichaceae; genus Holdemania; species Holdemania sp. 1001302B_160321_E10. The sequence goes on from NZ_JADNEM010000001.1 coordinate 184,513, forward strand.
AAGATTCCACCTACGGCATTCAGGCTGCCATCCGCGCCGGCATGCGCGTGCTGGCCAAGCGCGACCAGCGGTATGGATTTGATCAATCCCCGGCCCACGCCTTGTTTGACGATTTGGCGGAAATCCCGGCGCTGCTGGAAGGCCGCCCGGCTGATGCACTGCACTAGAATTAGTGAAATTAATTGAGTAGTTAATGATTACAAAGCTTTCTATAATGGCATTGAAAAGGACGAATGGAAAGAGGAATAATGTGAAATATCTGATCGCGAGTCATGGCGAATACGCCGCCGGACTGACCAGCGCGGTGTGCCGGCTGGCAGGCGAAAATCCGGACGTGACAGCCCTGTGTGCCTATACCGACGAAACGCCTCTGGAAACCCGCATGCAGAAGATCATGGCGGGGCATGAAGCGGAAACCTGGATTATCATGACCGACCTGCTGGGCGGCAGCGTCAATCAATACATGATGCGCAGCCTGCTGAAGCCCAACTGCCACATCCTCGCCGGGGTCAATCTCGAATTGATTCTCAACGTGCTGAAACTGGAAGAAACAGACGATCTGGCTGCCGATCTGCAGCGCTGCGTCAGCGAAGCGCAGAGCCGGATCTGTTATGTTAATTCATTTATTCAAAAGAAAGGAAGCGAGAGCTGAAAACAAACCGACAGGCCCACCGCATCACAGACCAAGGTTAAGAAAGGGGTAAACACTTATGTTACTAAACGCACTGCTTCTGTCGTTGATCTATCTCGTGTCGCGAACCGATATGATCAACGGTTACATGATGCTGACCAAACCGATCGTTCTCGGTCCGCTGGTCGGCCTGGTTCTGGGGGATCTGCAAGCCGGAATTCTGATCGGCGCCACGCTGGAGCTGGCCTTCATCGGCGTCATGAACATCGGTATTTCGGTATCCATGGACGTTTCCATCGCGACGATCGTCGGCGGCGGACTGGCGATTCTGTCCGGTCAGGACGCGGCGTTCGCGCTGACCATCGCAATTCCGACCGGCATTCTGTTCAATATGTTAAAAACCTTCATCCGCGTCGTCATGCAGTACTGGATCGTTGAGATGCAGAAAGCCTGCGAAATCGGCGATTACAAGAAGGTGGAACGGTATCACTGGCTGACCTGGTGGCTGTTCAGCCTGATCATGATGATTCTGGTCTTTGCCTCCATCTATTTAGGCACCGGCGCAGTTCAGGCGGTCGTCGATTTCATCCCGGAATGGATCTACAACGGCTTAAAAGTCGGCACGTCGATCCTGCCGGCACTGGGCTTCGCGATGCTGCTGAATATGATCTGGACCCGCGAAATCGGCGCGTTCTACTTCATCGGCTTCGTGCTGTCAGCCTTCCTGGGCATGACCAATACGGGCGTTGCGATTCTGGGCGCAGCCTTCGCGGTGATCGCCTTCTTCTTCATCAAGTCGGAGGACAAGGAAGCGGCGGAAGAGGAAGTCACAGATGAAAAGCGCGAAACCAAGCGTTTGAGCCGCAAGGCGTTAATGGGCGTGTACTGGCGCGCGCATACGCTGGAAGCTTCGTTCAACTATCAGAATTATCAGGGCTCGGGTTATTGCTACGCGATGATTCCGGCGTTAAAAGAACTCTATCCGGATAAGAAGGATCTGGCGATGGCGCTCAGCCGTCACTATGAATTCTTCAACACGACGCCGCAGGTATCGACGCTGATCTTCGGTATCTCCTGCGCGATGGAAGAAGAAATCTCAAGCAATCCGGATCTGGCTCCGGCTTCGGTCAACGCTGTCAAAGCAGCGCTGATGGGACCGCTGGCCGGCATCGGCGATTCGCTGTTCCAGGGCACCTTCCGCGTCATCGCGGCCGGCGTTGCGGCGCAGTTAGGCTTACAGGGCAACGTGCTGGCGCCTTTCGTCTTCATTCTGCTCTACAACGCACCGCATTTCCTGGCCCGCTGGTATCTGATGTGGAAGTCGTATGATTTCGGAAGCAAGTTTATCAACAAGATCTACAAGTCGAACATTATGGACAAGCTGACGCTGTGCTTCGGCATCCTGGGCCTGATGGTGATCGGCGCGATGACGATGTCGATGGTTTCGGTTTCGACGCCGTTAGTCATTCAGTTTGGCCAGATGGAACCGTTAGCGCTGCAGTCGCTGTTTGACGAAATTCTGCCGGGCCTGCTGCCGCTGTGCATTACGTGGGCGACCGCCTGGCTGTTAAAGAAGCAGGTCAACATGCTGCACATCATGATCGGCATGTTCATTCTGGGCATCGTCTGCAACGTCATCGGCATTCTCTAATCGTAGTCTTCAAATTGCTTATGTCTTCCTGTCCCTTGGACTGAAGCGTCCGTCTTAAATCAAGTTTAGCGCGTTTTAAAGCGGCAGGACAGGCAGACCGCATTGCACAAGGAGGGGAACAAGGCTTTTGCGAAGGGCCTTGCTTCCTCTTTTCCATGAAAAACATAAGGAGGAATTGTCGAAATGGAAACGATGATGGGTTATATTGAAGAAAGCGCGGCGCAGTGCCGCCGCAACATCGAACAAGCTTCACAGCTGGTGCAGCCGGCCGTCGATCTGTATACGAAAAAGGAGTACAACCGGATCCTGATCATCGCCTCCGGATCTTCCTACAACGGCTCCTGTCTGGCGAAATACTTTGTCGAAAAGGTTCTCAAGGTCAGAACGGAAGTCGTCACTTCGTTTACCTTTAATCATTATGAAACGATCTTTGACGAAAAGACGTTTGTCTTCGGCGCAGGTCAGAGCGGCCGTTCGACCAACACCAACGACGCCCTGCAGAAAGCCCGCGATCATGGCCTGACGGCGGTCGGTTTGACCGGCAATGTCGAGAGCGTCATGAAGGAGCATTGCGATCTGTGCCTGAACTGGGGCATGGGGATTGAAAAGATCGGTTTTGTCACCAAGGGCGTTGTTACACTCGGTTTATATTACATGTTGTTCGCGATTGAAGCGGGCAAGGCCAAGGGTCTGATCAGCGCGGAGGAAGCCGCCGGATATTATGAACAGCTGAAGCTGGCCTGTGACATGATGGATCAGACGGTAGAGAAAGCGAAAGTCTGGTATGCCGCCAATGAAGCAGAGCTGACCGACCTCAAGCGCGTGCAGATTCTGGGCTATGGCCCGAATCACGCCGTTGCACTGGAAGGGGCGTTGAAGATCGCGGAGACGACCGGCCATGCCGCGACCGCTTATGAGATGGAAGAATTCCTGCATGGACCGTCGATTGAAACCAACGCTGAGCGCACGGTGATCATCGTCGATTCGCTGGGACAGCCGAGCGACCGCGCGGTCAAAATGTACGAAAGCGTCCACGAACTGACCTCCCGCGTCTATCTGATCACCAACCGCAAGATCGACGATCCGAAAGTGCTGACGATCGATCATCACCTCGACGAACATTTCAGCGTCCTGTTCAACGTTATCCCATTCCAGGTGATCTCCGCGATGGGCCGCGACAAATGGGTCAATCCGCTGGACGAAGCCCGCAAACGGATGAACGACATCATGGGCTCCAAAGCGCCGAAAACCGGCAACGAAGTCGGCTTGTAAAAAACAAGGAGGAACAAGCGAATGATAAAATTACTGCGTGTTGACGACCGTCTGATCCACGGCGCGGTCGGATTTTCCTGGACGAAGCAGCTGTCGATCACCATGATCATCCTCGCCAACGACGCGATCGCCAAGGATGATTTCCAGAAAATGACGCTGGATATCGCCAAGCCGCTGGGGACAAAGCTGGTCTGTGAAAGCGTGGAGAAAGCGAAGGCGCTGATCCGCACTCACTTAAAAAGCAGCACCAACGTCATGGTCATCACCAACAACATCCCCGACGCCGCCGACATCCTCACCAGCATCCCGGAAATCGGTTCGCTGAATCTGGGCGGAATCCGCAAGAACGCTGAAACGAAGGAGAACCTGATCGGCGCGATCGCGGTGTCGCAGAAGGATATCGAGCTGTGCAATAAGCTGGTCAGCGACGGCTTTGAGGTCGAGCTGCGCCTGATTCCGGATGGGAAGAAGACGTACTTCAAGGATTATAAGCTGCAGTAGCACATCATGCAGGGGCAACCCTGCATTCTTTTAAGAGAGGAGGGGAAGCGGATGGAATACATCAGCGACCGCCTGGAACAAATTTTGATTTTGCTGGGGGAAGCCTCCCAGCCGCTGACCAGCGCCCAGCTGGCGGAAAAGGTCAAGGTGTCGGCGCGCACGGTCAAAAAAGACATCGGCGAGCTGAACGCGATCCTCAAGGACTACGACGCGGCTATTCTGGCCCGGACCGGGGTCGGTTACCAGCTGTCGGTGGGCGATGAATTTCTCTATAATCAGTTTCTGACGGAGCTGAAGCGGCGTGAGCTGCGAACCGCGCAGACCGTGCCGAAGTACCGTTACGAACGCGTCAATTACATCGTGAAGAAGCTGTTGACGGTGGATTATTATCTGACGATCGAGGATTTAGTCGACGAGCTGTATATCAGCCGCTCCACGCTGACCGCCGATCTGAAGGAAGTGCGGGAAATCTTCAAGGACTACAATCTGGAGCTGATTTCCCGGCCGAATTATGGAATATTGTTAGTCGGGGAGGAAATTGCCAAACGGCTGTGCATCGCCGAATATTTCTTTCACGCCAATGTCTCGACAGGCTATTTTGCGGCTGACAACGCGATGTTTGTTTCCAGCACCAATCAGAATGAAATCCGGTTTGTGCGCGACCTGTTGGAAGAAATTATGGAAAAATACGGCATTCACATGTCCGATCAGTCGCTGCAGAATTTCGTGATCCACATCATCGTCTCCATCCGGCGCTGGAAATTCTACAATTACGTAAAAATTGAGAACGGAAATCTGGATGAGTTTCGAACGAGCGTCGCGCGGGAATGGCCGGCGGCGCAGGATTTGGTGCAGCGGCTGCAGGACAAGCTTGAAATCTTATTGCCGCAGGAGGAGATTCTCTACTTCGCGCTGCATTTCAAGTCCAAGCACATCACGGAACTGGACGAAATTACCAGCGAGGAAATCGAACAGGTAGAGAAAACACTGTACGATATTTACCGGATGCTGCAAAAGCGCTTCGGCGTGATCGCGATCAATAAGGATCGCTACGAGGAATATCTGCGGATGCACATCCCGGCGATGGTTGCGCGGCTGCGCAGCGGTCTGGTCATGCGCAATCCGATGATCTATGAATTCCTGAATAAATATTTGTTTTCCACTCACATCACGATGATGATCAGCGATATTCTGGAACAGAATTTCAACGTCCGGATGAATAAAAATGAATTTGCCTATCTCGTGCTGTATACCAATCTGTTGTTCTCCACGGAGAGCCGGCCGCACGGCGCCAAGATTTTAGTCGTGTGCGGACGGGGCCGGCCGGAAACGATCACGCTGATCAATGAGATCAACGAAAATCACGCGGCGCTGGCGAACATGATTGAGATCTGCGACGTCGGCGAGTTGGAAAATCATGATCTGCATCAGGCGGAACTGATCCTCAGCACGGTGCCGCTGCAGGCATCCTATCCGGTGCCGTCGATTTATATGGACGGCCGGCTGTCGTATGGCGAACAGATCCAGCAGTCGATCAAGCACAACCGCCTGTCCTTCCGCAAGCTGGCGCGCTATTTTTCCCCGCGCTATTTCAACGGCAGTCTCAAGGGGAGCGTGCGCGACGAGGTGTTCCGCGAGGTGGCTAAAGCGTTTGACAACTGGAAAGAGATTCTGGCGATGTTTTGGGAAGCGGAGCATATCCTGTCACATGAAACGACCAAAGGCGTCGTCTTCCTGCACACGTTAAAACCTTTGCCGGAAAGCTTCATCTATATCGGTTTTCTGAAAAAGCCGATTATCTGGAACAAGCTGTGGGCACAAGCGGTCATCTTCGTCAACATCAACGGCGATCTGGATTCGCTGCGGCTGGGCTATGATTTCATCAGCGAGATGATCAACGATCCCCGCGAACCGTTTTCAGGGAAAATCACGGAGTATGAAGATTTGATTGAAGTGTTAAGTAAAAATTAGAAAGGAGCGGGCACATGCGATATTTGATTGCCGGACATGGCGACTATGCCCAGGGCGTGGCCAACACGCTGAAATTTTTCAAGGATGATCTGAACAACGTGGATCTGCTTCCGTACAATAACGATTTTGAACAACAGCTGCAGGCGTATCTGGACCGGCGGGATCCGGCGGAGCCGTTGTGCGTCGTGACGGATCTGGTCGGGGGGAGCGTCAATCTGGAAGCGATGCGGCAGCTGCGGACGCGGGATTTCTATCTGATCAGCGGAGCGAATATTTCGTTGTTATTGGAAATGTTGTTTTCCGAGGTGAGCGACGGGACGCAGATCGAGGAGATTGTAAACGCGGCGAAGGATCAGATGGTTTATGTCAACGCCATGATGGGAGCGCGGTCTGAATGATCCGGCAGGTCAGCGTGGACGATCGCCTGCTTCATGGACAGGTGGCGTTTTACTGGACCAGCTATTACAATCTGGATATGATTCTTGTCCTGAACGACGAGGCGGCAAACGACGAATTCACCAAGATGATTCTGGGGCTGGCGAAGCCGCGCGAGGTGCGCTTACAGATCGCGGAGGTGGAAGCGGGCTTTGAGATCGTACGCAGGCAGCTGGAATCGCGGGAGAACGTGCTGATCATCGTCGGCAGTCTGTTCGACGCCAATCAGGTGTTGGAACATTTTCGCGAGCTGAAAACGCTGAATCTGGGCGGCCTGCGGATGCGCCCCAACGGGAAGATCCTGAACGAGCGGACGGCGCTGACCAGCGAGGACATCGCGATCTGCCGGCGGTTATTAGAACGGAAGATTACGATCACGGTGCGGCATTCGCCCGAGGCAGCGGAAAGCTTGTTGACGGAGAGTGTGCTGAAGCAGCTTTAGAAGTCAGGATCAGACAAAGCTATCCTGAGCTTTTAACCGAGGCGTTTTTTGCCAAAGGATTTCGCATCCCCGACCGCGGAACAAACGGCGAGGACAGGCAAATGATCGAGAACGCGATCAGCCAGCGGAGGCAGCGCAAGCTTGCTTCATTTCAGTCGGGAGAGAATGCGGCCTCTAAAGATATAAAAAAATCAGGGTTTCGCGGCTTAAGCGCCGGAGCCCTGATTTTTAAAATGCTTTCTGAACTGCGTCGGGGTTACCCCCAGCGCGGTTTTAAAGGTGCTGCAGAACAAATAGATGGAGGAGAAGCCGGTCGCGTCCGCAATCGCGGTGATCGAATCATCTGTTGTTTTCAGCAATTCCTGGCTTTTCTGCAGCTTAAACTGCAGGATGAACTGGCTGGGCGACTGCTGGACGAGCTTTTTAAAGCAGCGGTATAAATAACTCTGCGAGACATGCGCGATTTCGCACAGCTTGTCGACCGTGATATTTTCGCTCAAATGCTCCTGCAGATAGCGGACGCATTGGTTGAATACCGTTTCCTCGCTGGAGCGGATATGCGGGGAAGCTGCCCGCTGATGATCACCTTCCTGCCGCAGAATCCGCAGCCGCAGCATCAGGCTTTGCAGAAGCAGGACTGCTTCCAGATAATAACCCGGCTCCTGCTCGTTGACCTTTTTAATCGTGTGCTGCAGCTGATGCACCAGCACTTCGTTGATCGTATCGTGCAGCACCAGAATCTGCGTCAGCTCCAGCGACTCGATAAACCGTGCGATTTTATGCACCGGCTGAACGGTAAAATGGAGAAAGAAAAACTCGATTGTATCTTCGCCGACGGAACTGACCGTATAAAAGGCGTTGATCGGCACGATCAGCAGATCGCCCGGCCCGACCTGGTATTCCTGATCCTCAACGATAATCCGGCAATGTCCATGCAGGAAGAACAGGATCTTGAAATGGTTCATGAAAATGCTGTGATTGATCAAAGGCGGCTTCTTGGAAAACCTTCCTATTTTAAGAATTTCATAATCAAATTCTTCTTCGATTTTGGAGAAATTATCTTTCTTTATGGGCGTATAAATTGAATTCATTCCACAATCACCTCAGTTTCTGTTGAATTAAGTATAACATAGATTTCCATAATGCAAAAATGAAGGTTCTGAAATTCTTAAAATCAGGAGTGAATTTGATATTGTGAAAACATTATTAAATGATAAACTTACAATCAGAAGGGAAGGAAAGAAATGAAGAAAACAGTAGCCTTATGTTCAGCCTTCTTGTTGATGGTTTCCGCGATGAGCGGATGCTCAACATCCAACAACAAGCCTGCGGAACAACAACCGTCAGCGCCGGCTACGGCGTATGATGAAGAGAAAACAGCCGACGTCATCGTCGTAGGCGCAGGCGGAGCGGGGTTATCCGCTGCGATCGCGGCCACCGACAACGGCGCGCAGAACGTCATCATTATTGAAAAGACAAACCGTACCGGCGGGAATCTGAATCTGACGTCCGGCTCGATGTCTGCGGCGGAAACCTCGCTGCAGAAAGAAGCCGGCATCGAAGACACGAAGGCTTCCTTTGTGGAAGACATCATGAAAAACGGCGCTCAGCTGGGCAACCGCGAACTGATCGAAACCTTTGTTAACGAAGATACCGACATGTTCGAATGGATGCTGGAGCACGGGTTAGCCGACAACGAATTCTCGTTAGACAAAGCGACCGGCGGCAAAGCGGTCTTCGCGCCGGAACATCAGTTATATTCCGTTCAGCGGACCTACAAACCGAAGGCCGACGACAAGGAACATTATTCCAGCGCCGCGCATGAGGTGCTCGATCAGTACATCAAGACGCTGGACAACGTTACGATTGATTTCAACACCGACGGCGTGAAGTTGCTGGCGAACGACAAGGGTCAGGTCTTAAGCGTTGAAGCGGTTACCGAAGACGGCAAGACGATTAAATATACTGCCAACAAAGGCGTCGTTATGGCGACCGGCGGTTATTCCGGAAACTTCAAGCTGATGGGCAAATACGCGGAACACGGCGCGGATTACCTCAGCTCTACAACCTCGATGGGCGAAGGGCTGCGGATGATGCAGGAAGTCGGCGCCAACGTCGATGAGACAGCGATGAGCTACATCCCGACGTTCCCGATGGGCGTGCAGACAGGTCCGCAGAGCGGAACGATCGGTTCCACTTACACCTGGAAGGCCGGCGGCATCTGCGTCAATCAGGAAGGCAAGCGGTTTGTCAACGAACAGGAAGCGCGCGTCGATGTGCGTGAAGTCGCGCTGGAAGAACAGCCGGGCGCGGTTCAGTATGATATCTTCACCGACAAGATCGTTGCGGATCTTTCTGCAGCCGGCGGCGATATGATGTATCAGCTGTATTTCAATCCGGAAACCGGACGGGCGAAGAACCTGGTGAAGTCGGCGGCGACGCTGGAAGACCTGGCCGCGCTGATCAACGTTCCGGCGGATGCGCTGAAGGCTACGGTTGAAACTTACAACAAAGCCGTCGACGGCGAAGCTGAAGATGAATTCGGACGCAGCTTTGACGCGACGCCATCCGCTTACAGCCTGGCGGTCAACAAGATCGAAGGCGACAAGTATTATGCGATTCCGTTAAAAGCGTTGGTTGTGATGACGCTGGGCGGCGTTTCGATCGACACGCAGACGCATGTTCTGGATGAAAGCGGCAACGTCATTCCGGGTCTGTACGCGGCAGGCGAATGCACCGGCGGCATCTGGGGCAAGTTCGTTTCCGGCGGCACCGGCGTCATGGGCCCGATCACCTTCGGACGGATTGCAGGCCGTACTGCAATGACGGACACCTTGGCGGAAGGCTATACCGTGAAAGCGGCATCCAACCTGTTCGACGCTTCCTTGTTTGAGAAGGAAACGGCGTCCGCGGATCGCTTCGATATGAGCAAGACGCTGAAAGACGGCGAATACACGGCGACGGTCGAAGGCCAGGAAGGTCAGATGACAGTCAAGACGACAATCGCAGACGGCAAGATCAGCGCGGTTGAAATCGTTGAACAGCATGAAACAGCGGGTGTCGCCGATAAGGCGATCAGCGATCTGCCAGCGGCGATCGTTGCGGAAAACTCCGTCAATGTCGACACGATCTCGGGCTGCACGCTGTCCAGCGGCAGAATTCTTGATGCGGTCACCGACTGCCTGAACCAGGCTTCCGCACAGTAATTCAAGTTTACCTCAAGAAAAAAGACAGAATGATCAAAAGCGATTGTTCTGTCTTTTCTTATAGTATGAATGGGAAAGAGTTTGCAGCGGATCAATAAGTTTGTTATCCAATGTTTTGTTATTCAATGCAGAGCATCGTGCTGACGTGGAAAATTGGCAAATTATTCAATTTTTGCCAGATTTTCACGTCATTTTAGCTATTCAGTGAAGTCATTATTAAAGAGAGTGAAGCTGAAAAGTCTGTGAACCTTTAAACACAGAGGAAAAATAAAGGTTTCCAGTAAAGATTTGCTTTATTCTTATTTATAAACAAATCAGGGTGTTTGACAAGCGCCGGGTTTAATAATAAACTTAGGGTGCAAAAAAACAGGATAGAAAAGAGGTTTTTTCAATGAAGGATACATTAATTCACGCAATCAGTGCGAACGGGCATATTCGGGTGCTGACCTGCACCTCCACGCAGCTGGCGGAACAGGCGCGGAAGCAGCATGATCTGTGGCCGACCAGTGCGGCGGCGTTAGGCCGCGTGCTGACGATCACCGCGATCTTGGGCAGCATGTTAAAGACGGAAAAAGAAAAGGTGACCGTCCAGATCAACGGCGGCGGTCCCATCGGAACGATCATGGCCGACGGCTGGGCGAACGGCAATGTGCGCGGATTTGTCGGCGATCCAGAAATTTATCTGAAATATAACGATACCGGCAAGCTGGCGGTCGGAACGGCGGTCGGCAAGGATGGCTATTTAAAGGTCATTAAGCGGATGAACATGAAGAACGACTTCACCGGTCAGGTTGCGCTGGTCAGCGGCGAGATCGGCGAGGACTTCGCGTATTACTTTACAATTTCTGAACAGACACCTTCCGCGGTATCGCTGGGCGTACTGGTTGATACGGATAACTCGGTGATAGCGTCAGGCGGAATTCTGATCCAGATGATGCCGGAGGCCACGGAAGACGATATCAAGCTGGCGGAAGCCGCAGTCGCGAAGCTGCGTCCGGTTTCGGAGCTGGTGAAGGAAGGCCATGACGCCAGGGCGCTAGCGGCGATGTTGTTTGACGATCTGGAAATTCTGGAAGAAAAGCCGATCCAGTGGCATTGCGACTGCAGCAAGCAGCGCTTCAAAGCAGCGCTGACAACGCTGGATCGCGCGGAATTGGAAAAGATGCTGGAAGAAGACCACGGCTGCGAAGTAAAGTGCGAATACTGCAACAATAAAGTTCAGTTTACCGAAGATGATCTCCGCAGCATCCTGGAGTTCAAAGCGGCATGTGGAAAATAAGAAATCTTGAAATTGCCAATCCGGTCGTCATTGCGCCGATGGCCGGGATTTCCAACGCGGCGTTCCGGACGATCGCGCATGAATTCGGCGCGGGTCTGATCTATACGGAAATGATCAGCGACAAAGCGATCTGTTATTCCAATAAAAAGACGATGGAGATGACACAGCTGGCTCCGAATGAGCATCCGATCGCGATGCAGCTGTTCGGTCATGAAGAAGCGTCGATGATTCAGGCGGCGCAGGTGCTGGATAAAACGGACTGCGACGTGATCGACATCAATATGGGCTGTCCAGTACCGAAGGTTGTCAATTCCGGTTCCGGCAGCGCGATGATGAAGGATCCGGAAGCGACCTGTCAGCTGGTGCGTAAAATTGTGGCAGCGGTGGAAAAGCCGGTGACGGCCAAGATCCGTCTGGGCTGGGACAGTTCTTCGATCAATGTGCTGGAAATGGCGCGGGGATTGGAAGCAGCCGGCGTCAGCGCGCTGGCGGTTCATGGCCGGACGCGCAGTCAGCTGTATGAGGGCAAGGCCGATTGGAGCTGGATCAAGAAGGTGAAAGAAGCTGTTTCGATTCCAGTGATAGGCAACGGTGATCTGCGCAGTGTGGAAGACGCTGTGGCAAAAATTCAGGAGACTGGAGTCGATGCGGTGATGATCGGCCGGGGCGTATTGGGCAATCCGTGGCTGATCCGCGATCTGGTCTGCGCGTTCTCCGGGGAAGGGTCAGCCGAACCCGTCAGCGATCATGAAAAATTTGAGATTGCGCTGGAACACGCCCGCCGGTTGTGCACATTAAAAGGCGAACGGATTGGTATGAAGGAGATGCGCGGGCACGCCTGCTGGTACATCCAGGGCATTCCCTACTCCAACCGGATGAAAGATCGTATCAATCAGATGACAACCTATGCTGAATTTGAGTCGATGCTAAAGCTTTATGAAGAAGCGCTGGTCAGCGGTAATTTCGACAGGCTGTATCCGGCAGAGTAAATGAATCAAGAACGAAAGCCATTCCTGAAATCCGGGAGTGGTTTTTTTCCTTTCGAAATTGACAAACGGAAAAGATTGTTATACTGTATTATTATGAATAGTACAGATTGCGGATACGCAATCCAGCAGATCCTTTTGCGATCTTGGGGGATAATCAGAATGGGAAAGAAATTGTTTGCGATGTTGACGATGGCCTTCATGCTTTGCGGGTGCGCAACGGAAATGAATGCGCTGCAGGAAGAAAAAGTGGGAGAACAATGCACGAAACCGGTAGAGCTGAGAGTCGCTGCATTATCTGAAGTCTGGTCAACCGCGCAGTATTATTATGGATATTGGAATCAGATGCCGGAGGATTTTGACTGGGATGAGAAATATCAGGAATTTTTACCGCGGGTGATGAATGCGGAAACGGATGATGAATATGTTGACGCCATGCGGGAATTTGTTGCTTTGCTTCATGATGGACATACCAACTTTATTCCCGCGTCAGAATATCAGCTGAACAAAGCCTACCTGCCTTTTGACCTGGAAGATCTTGATGGCAGGCTGTTTCTCAAAGCTGCCAGCCGGAATTATGAAGTTCCTTTAGGCAGTGAACTCCTTGAAGTGGAAGATCAGCCCGCACTCGATTACATCTTGAAGAATTTTGAAAAGTATGTACCGGTGCTGACGGAACCCGCCCATGAAATCGAAACGGTAGAGCAGTTTTTAAAAGATGAAAAAGGAAAAGAGATTACATTAAAATGGTTAACCCCGCAGGGTGAATTTGTAGATTCAAAAGCCAGTTATGAAACCTCAGGTTCCATTTATGTAAATCAGTTAAAAACACCGTCACTTTCAGATAAGAAACTTCTGCTTAAATCCAGTCCTTATTTTATGTGTGAACTTAACGAAGATCTTGTGTATTTGGAAATAACATCTTTTATGGGAGACAGTGAAGATCTCTATTATGAACAAGTCATGCCCCTGCTTGAACCATATTCAGGGGTAATTATTGATATTCGTCACAATGGCGGTGGGAATTCATATAATGGGGATATCGTGTTAAATTCTTTTACAGATCAGCCTTTACCAAGAACCTTCCGCTTTGAATCTGAATTTCATTCTTCCTGGATTCCGTATGGAGACAATGATGATTCTCTCTTCTATAGTGGAGGAGAACTTGACGAATCTGCTCAGCGCATGGTAAAACATGAGTATTATGGGATAGATGAAGAAATTGATGATTATCTGAGCCATATCGAAGAGCTTGAGGATCATCGGGAATTTCCTAAGAAACCTTTTACAATGGATAAACCTGTCGTTATTCTTACTTCGCCATATGCTGGATCGGCGGCGGATACTTTTTCTGTTACAGCGAAAGCTATGGATAATTTTACACTGATGGGTCTGAGAACCCATGGAGCGACAGGAAATATTTATGATGTCTCTCTTTCAGATGGAAGCAAGTATACTTTATCAATTATGAATTGTTACGGTCCAAATAAAAAAAGTATTTGGAATCGCGGTGCAGATCCGGACATTGAAATGTGGACAACGCCGGAAGATTTACTGAGCGGTGAGGATACCGTTTTAAATGCCGCGATTGAAACACTGCAGCGTCAAATCAAGGAACGAACAGGAGAATGACATGTTTACAATAGATCAGCACAGCCGTCAGCCGATATATGAACAGCTGAAGGAACAAATTATCCGGTATGTCAGTCTTGGGGTTCTGCAGCCGCAGGACCGGATGCCCTCAGTGCGGATTTTGGCGCGGGAGTTGGGGATCAATCCCAATACGGTGGTGAAAACCTATCAGGAGCTGGAAGACGAAGGCATTCTGGTCACAGAACCTAAAAAAGGTTTTTTTGTCAGCGATCAGAATGTGCATTCCATTTTAAGTTTGAGACAAAAAGAAGAATTCCGCAAAGCGGTAATCCGTTGCCGGGAAACCGGAATCTCTGAGGATGACGCGCAGAAAATTGTCCGGGAAGTCTATGAAGGAAAGCAGGGGTAAACCATGTTAAGGGTGGAAAATTGCCGGAAGGTGTATGACGAACAAACGGTATTGGAACATTGCAGCTTGGAGTTGGCGTCCGGTTCGATCCTGGGGCTGATCGGAATCAACGGAGCGGGGAAATCCACGCTGCTGCACTGTATCAGCGGCGCGATTCCCGTCGATGAAGGAACAATTACATGGAAAGAACAGCCGGTGCTCGATCATCCGGAGGTTAAACAGAAGATTTTTCTGGTTCAGGATGAACCCGTTTTTGCACAGACGGAAAATGCCCGGGAACTGATCGAATATCTTTCCTTATTTTATCCGGCCATGGAATCGGAGTTATTCTACGATCTGTTAAGCCAGTTAAAGCTCAATCCGAAACAACCTTTCTCCGCTTTCAGCAAGGGGATGAAACGGCAGGTTTTGATGGCCGCAGGGCTGGCGGCGCACCCGGAGCTGCTTTTGATCGACGAGGTGTTTGATGGGTTGGATCCATTTGCCCGACGGCTGCTTCAAGGTCAGCTGGCGGCGCAGACCGTTGAGGAAGGCATGAGTTCGATATTAACCTCGCACCGGCTGAGCGATCTGGAGAATTTTTGCGATGAATACGCGTTGTTGGACAAGAAGCGGATTCTGCATCAGAACTCCATGTTTCAAACGCAAAAGGAGCTGGTTAAAGTCCATCTCGCGTTTGATCATCCGATCAATCCCGCGATGTTTCAGGATCTTGAGGTGCTGAAGCTGGAAATTCATTCCCGGATGGCGCAGGCGATTCTGCGCGGCGATCATGACGAGGTGGAAGCGAAGCTGCGGAAGCAGAATCCGGTCATTCTTGAAATCTTTGATTGTACGCTGGAAGAAATATTCCTGGCGCAGCTGGAAAAGCGGGAGGAACTGCAATGATTCACAAGAAATTATTAACGTTCATGTTAAAGAAAGATTTTAAATTGTTTCTCTGCCTGCTGCTTCTGGATTTGTTGATCATGCCGTTTGTCTATGTCAATTTTCCAACGATGATGGACGATGCCAGTCTTCTGTTTAACTTTTATTTTATCTATCTGCTGCTGCTCATCATCATCCTGATCCGGCGTCAGCTCGGCTTTACGATGAAGTGGGAGGAAAAAATTCATGACTATCAACTGCCGCTGACGAAAAGAAGTTTGATTTTGACACGGTTAACAGCTGGAATCCTTGTCTTCCTGATTCCTTATCTGATCGCCTGGCTGATCCTGGGGATTCTCATGCTTGATCGCCATGCCACTGTGATCTCAATCTGGAATGGAACGGTGCAGCTGATGCTGGCGATGATGATCTATCTTTGTTTTTGCGCCTGGGTATTTCTGCGCAGCCGCAAATCGTTTCAGGCGATGCTGACGATCGCGGTCTGGACGCTGGCTCCGGTCTTTGTCGTGTCAGCGTCTGTGGATATTATGCGGGAAACGGTTACTTATCGCTATCAGCTCAGGGAATTCTTTACGCTGCTGCATGATTTCGGTTGTCTGCCGGGTTTGTTTACCCTTGCAGCAAAAGGATTGATTTGCGACTCTACATTTCCTTCGTTAGGAAGCTGTCTGCTTGTCGACGGCATTTATCTGGCCGTCGCGTTGCCCGCTGTCTATCAGGTGACCAAGAATTCAGCGGGGAATGAACATAAAACGTTAATGCAAAGCGCTGTATTTAAGCTGATGCCGGCCGCTTCCGCCGCCGGCGTGCTGATTTTGGGATCGTTGACGGCGGTCAGGCCCCAACAATGTCTGCTTTCCGTGATTCTGGCAGCTGTGCTTTATTTGTTGATCCATTTTCTTTCTTACTCGAAGATTCAGCTGAACAAAGTGATGCTGCTGGTACTGACCGTCGAGTTTCTGGTGGTTCAGGGAATTTTCTTGTCGTGGCGGGTCAGCGGCGGCTGGGGCATGACCCGGCAGACGACCGTTGAAGACGTCTACTTTATCAATTACTATGATGGTCTTGGCAAAGTCGGCAGCTATTATAAATACTTTAACGTCGAGAATACCGCGAGTTTAAGTAAGGAGGATAAAGAAATCCTGATTCAGGCTCAGGTGGAAACGGATAAGCGGTATCGCCGCCAAGGGTTGAAGGACGCGGCAGGCGCCATCCAAATGATTTACCGCACTCATGATGATAAATACAGTTATTATCTTCCTTATTATGCGGATATTATGGAACCGGCGATAGAACTGCTGGAAGAACAGGATGTTCCAATCTTCACTTATCTTCATGTTGATTATCCGGGCTGGGAGAATGCCTTCTATTTACAAGGGCTGAACATCAAGCTGTTTTAATTCAGTTTGAGGTTATCCCCGTCAATTAAGCTGCGATCCAATGAAGAATAAGCTAAACGCAGATTCAATCCGCTCTGGTTTTCCTTCCGGGAAAATTTGTAAAACCCGTTTATAAAGCTCTGAAATGACATTTCACCCGTTGACAAACAATTTGAAAATGCTATAATCTAAACGATTATTTGCGCGAGGAACAGAGGAGTAATCCGGAAACGCTGCAGCGAGAGAGTCCCGGACTGGTGAAAAGGGATATGCAGAATCCGGACGAATAAAGGCTGGGAGCGTCAACGCAGACCTGCGTTACGGGCAGACTGAAATCAATCAGTCACTAAGATGATTAAAGCGATTTAATCATGAATTAGGGTGGTACCACGATGACAACTCTCGTCCCTATCGGATTTGAGAGTTTTTTTATTAGCAAAAGGAGGAAAAGAAAATGGAACAGAAGTTATCAGAACAGGAACTGGTTCGCCGTCAGAAGATGGAGGATCTTCGGGCCAAAGGCATTGATCCGTTTGGCCATGCGTTTGCGCGCACGCACCGTTCCGCCCAGCTGCGGGAAGAATATGGCGAAGTAAGCCAGGAAGAGCTGGAAGAAAAGAAGATTCCGTGCGCCATTGCCGGCCGCATCATGACCAAGCGCCGGATGGGCAAGCTGGGCTTTATGCACTTGCAGGACCGCGACGGCCAGATTCAGGTCGTCGTCAACAAGGGCGTGGTCGGAGAAGAGGTTTACGAGCTGTTTAAGGCTGCCGATCTGGGCGATATCGTCGGGATCGAAGGCTATGTCTGCAAGACCAACACCGGCGAACTGTCGGTGAAGGCGGAGAAACTGGAGCATCTGACCAAGGCGCTGCGGCCGTTGCCGGAAAAATTCCATGGCCTGCAGGATGTTGAGGAACGTTTCAGAAGACGGTATGTCGATTTGATCATGAATGAAGACAGCCGCAAGATCGCGATGCTGCGTCCGAAAATCATCCGCGCTGTCCAGCATTATCTGGATGGTCAGGGCTTGATGGAAGTCGAAACCCCGGTGCTGCAGCCGATTTTAGGCGGCGCCGCGGCAAGACCGTTTGTGACTCATCACAACACACTGGATATGGATTTCTATCTGCGGATTGCGACGGAGCTGCCGTTAAAGCGCCTGATCGTCGGCGGACTGGAAGGGGTTTATGAAATCGGCCGCCTGTTCCGCAACGAAGGCATGGATCCGAAGCACAATCCGGAATTTACAACCGTGGAAGCGTATGTGGCTTACAGCGATATCGAAGGGATGATGTCGCTGAACGAAGGTCTGTTTGAAAGCGTTGCAATGGAAGTCTTCGGCAAGACTGACTTTACGCTGGGCGACAAGCAGATTTCCCTGAAAGCTCCGTATAAGCGCTGGCACATGGTCGACGCGGTAAAGGAAGTCACCGGCGTTGATTTCTGGAAAGCCATGAGCGTCGAGGAAGCGCTGGCTTTGGCAAAGGAACACGGCGTTGAAGTCCAGCCGCATGAACGCACAGTCGGTCATATCATCAACCTGTTCTTTGAACAGTTCTGTGAGGAAAAGATCACGCAGCCGACGTTTGTCTATGGACATCCGGTAGAGATTTCGCCGCTGGCCCGCAAGAATGCAAAGGATCCGCGGTTCACAGATCGCTTTGAGCTGTTGATTTACGGCACGGAATATTCCAACGCGTTCAGCGAGCTGAACGATCCGATTGATCAGCGCCAGCGTTTTGAGGAACAGCTGAAGCTGAAGGAAATGGGCGACGCGGAAGCCAGCGAAATGGACGTCGATTATGTTGAAGCGCTGGAATACGGCTTACCGCCGACCGGCGGCATCGGCATCGGCATCGACCGCTTCGTGATGCTGCTGACAGGTCAGGAATCAATCCGCGAGGTGCTGTTATTCCCGCACATGAAGAACCGCAACGAGTAAGAAAAAACAGAACCAGAAGAGGAATGGCTGATTCAAAGGCGATTCCTTTTTTTGTTGAATCAAGGAGGATGTTTCATTGGAATTTTTGTCGGTCATGCCTGTTTGTTTCCCAAGGGATCCGGAAATAAAAGAAACTGATAATTCAATCGTGAATAATGGTAAAATGATAGCCGAGAGGTGAAGCCTATGTTTAAAACCGGCCAGTTATCCCGGGCTTTTGAAATTGATCGAACGAGCTTGAACTATTATGTCCGCACCGGTCTGCTCAATCCGGAAATGCTGGACAATCAATATCATACCTACTCGTTTCAGGATTTCGTCGCACTTTCCTATATCCGCCATTACCGCGGTCTCGGCTTTTCCATGAGCGAGATTAAAGCGCTGACACGGCAGAGCGACAACGAGGAAAAACTCCAATATTGCCAGAATGAAATGCAGACGATTGACGATCAAATCCGCCTGCTGCGGCTGAAACAGCGCTTTCTGGAAAATTTCATCAACCTGCTTCGTTTCTATGAAAGCTATCGCGATCATCCCATGCTGCTGATGACGGAACCTTATTATTTTATCAAACGGGAAGCGTTGGGCGATCCGGTGCTGAAGGCGTTGTATAAGCAGCTGCCCAGCAATGAATTCACGGCGATCTGCGATCAGGAGTTCAAAGTGACGCTGCGGCCGCAGTCGGCGCAGGGACTGGTGCTGAAAGAAGCGTGGGTCAGGGAATTTCAGCTTCCGCTGCCGGAACAGGCTATTTTTTATCCGGCGGAACAGCGCTGCCTCTGCGCGTTTCGCGTCGGGGGAACTGCGTTTGAAACGCAGCTGCAGGCATCCTTGCGCGGTCTCTATCAGACAATGGAAAACCAGGGGGTGCGGCTGCAGCGGGAGTTCGTCATTTATCTGTTGATCAGTAAGTACAATCAGGAGGACGAATATTTCGACGTCTATGTCGATATTCCTCTGAAAACGCTTGACTGATGAATAGTTCATCAGTTTATACTTGCTTTGTGAGCGGATGAACGAGTTCTGCTTTCAAGGAGGGAAAGATTTTGAAAGAGTGTTCAAGAAGAAATTTCATCAAAGGCATGGCCGCGTCAGCGGCAACGCTGGCTGTCGGCGGTTTGTTAGCCGGATGCGCGGCGAATGAAGCGCCGAAAGCTGAAAACCAGGACGGCGGGGAACAGCGGACCTGGGATAAGGAAACGGACGTTCTGATCTTAGGCGCTGGCGGCGCGGGCATGTGCGCAGGTTACGAAGCAACCCAGGCCGGTGCGAAAGCGTTGATTCTGGAAAAAGCGGAAAGCTTCGGCGGCACGTCGATCCGTTCCGGCGGGATTATCCAGGCTTCCGGCACCGCGGCCCAGAAAAAGCTGACGAGCTATCAGGAGGATACGGCGGAAAAACATGCGCAGTATTATCTGGAAGAGGGCGAAGGCACGCTGGACGAGGAACTGGTCAAGGATATGACAGCCGGCTCGGCGGGCCATATCGAATGGCTGGAAAGTCTGGGGCTGGAGTTTACCAATGTCACCGGCTCCGCTCATGTGCCGATGGCGGATGAGAGTAATTATGCCGACCGGATTCATGGTACGGACGTCGGCGCTTCCGGGATGTTCACGGCGGTTCATGACGCGGCGGAGAAGAGCGGCGTTGAATTTATGTATAACACGGAAGCGACCAGGCTGATCGTTGAAAACGGCAAGGTTGTCGGCGCGGAAGCGTTATCGGAAGGCAAAACCATCGCGATCAAGGCGAATAAGGGTGTGATCATCGCGACATCCAGCATTGATCACAATCAGGAAATGAGCAAGGCGCTGAGTCCGAATCAGTATTATGACAATGCCAATTCGATCTGCGCGGCGGCGCCGACCAACACCGGCGACGGAATCCGGATGGCGGCGGCGATCGGCGGACAGCTGACGCATTTCGGCGGGGTCATCGACCTGACGGGCAAGACCAGCGCAGGCATTAACCGCCAGACGCCGCTGATGCCCTGTTTCTTCGTAAATAAATATGGCCGTCGTTTCGCCTGCGAAGATACGACGTATGCTCTGACTTCGCGCGAACTGTGGCGGGAGATGACCAAGACGAATCACGTCTGCTACACGATCTGCGGCCCGAATGCCGTTATGACCAAAGAAAAGCTGGATGAAATGGTGGCGTCCGGCAAAGCCTTCACGGGGGCGACGATGCAGGAGTTGGCGGCGCAGATTGACGTCGACGGCGAAAATCTGCAGGCGACGCTGGATCAGTGGAACAAGGATATCACAGAATCCGGGAAGGATCGTCAGTTTGACCGCGCGACCGGATTGGAAGTCATCGAAGGTCCGTATTATGCGTTTGAAGAAGGGTTCATGAACCTGGGCTCGATCGGCGGTCTGAAGATTACCCTGAACTGCGAAGTCGTTAACACCCAGGGCGAAGTGATTCCGGGGCTGTATGCCGCAGGCATGGCGTCCGCCGGCTGGGTGGGTCCGTTCTATCCGGGATCGGGAACCGCTTTGCTGGGTGCGATTCACTGGGGCCGCAAAGCCGGCAAGGTCGTCGGCGCGCTGTAAGTCTGCGGGCTTAAGCATTGATCAGCGGAAGTTAAATTTGATCTATTTAAAAACGACAGGATGCAAATAATGGCCTGTCGTTTTAACGTTCAAAAAGAGTGGCAAAGGTCAGAGCGGGAGGGGAATTCGCCATGAAATCGTCCTTCCTGCACTAATGCTTCATCTGATAATCCGTGCCCCACGCCTGCATCGCATCGAGCACCGGCTTTAAACTATACCCCAGTTCAGTCAGCGCGTATTCCACCCGCGGGGGCACCTCGGCATACACGGTGCGCGTCAGTAAGCCGGAAGCTTCCATTTCCCTTAACTGCGCCGTCAGAACCTTCTGCGTCACCGTACCGATCGACTTCTTCAATTCCCCGAAGCGTTTCGCCCCGGGCAGTAAATCCCGCAGAATGAGAACCTTCCATTTGTTGCTGATAAGCGTCAAAGTGACTTCCACCGGGCAGGCTGGCAGTCGCTTCTCCTGGATTGCCTCGCTCATAATCTTCCTTCTTTCCTCATTAGTATCTTTTTGGAACCTAGAGCACAATTAAGTGCTTACTTTCGTTTTGATCCCTTTAATGCTATTCTAATCCTGACGAAGGACAAACACAAGTCCTTCTGTGGAAAACCTGAAGGAGGAAAAGAAAATGCAGGAAGTGATTCAGTTCTTAAACGAAAATCCGGTTCAATACCTGGCGACGGTTGGCCGCGATGGCAAGGCGAAGTGCCGTTCGTTCATGTTTGCCGGCGAAAAAGACGGCAGGCTGTGGTTCTGCACAAACAACACGAAGGAAGTCTATCAGGATATGCTGACGAATCCCAACGTTGAGCTCAGCGCAGCCAGTCCGGCTTATGCCTGGATTCGCCTTAATGGTAAAGTTGTTTTTGAGGATAACCGTGCCGTTAAGGAAATGTGCCTTGAAAATCCGATCGTCAAAGGCCAGTATCAGACGCCGGACAATCCGATCTTCGTCGTCTTCTATCTGGCGGATGCGCACGCTGTGATCGCTGATTTCTCCGGCAATCCGCCGCAGGAATACTCGTTCTAATCGACAAACCGGCAGACCGTTGAGGTCGGCCGCTTTTTAGCACAGAAAGGGGACGAAGTCATGGAAAAGGAAGATATTTTAAAAATCTTGCAGGAAGACATTCATTCGGTAATCGTCGCGACGCTGGATGACGAAGGCCGGCCGCAGACCCGTGCGATCGACATCATGCTGATCGAAGACAGGAAACCGATCTTTTTGACTGCGCGTGGAAAAGCTTTCTATGATCAGCTGACAACGCAGAAGTTTATCGCGTTGTCAGGCGTAAAGGCCGGCATTTCCGTCTCGCTGCGAGGCAAGGTCCGACCGGCGGATCCGGGATTGCTGGAGCGGGCTTTCCAACAGAATCCCTACATGCAGATGATTTATCCGGGAACGACCCGGCAGGCGTTGGTCATGTTTGAGCTTTATGAAGGACAGGGCGAAATTTTCTATCTTAATCCGCGGCCGGTTTACCGCCAGCGCTTTACGATCGGCCTAGCTCAACCGGCAGGCATGCGGTATGGGATCATGGCGAAGTGCGACGGCTGCGGCGTTTGTCTGAGTGTTTGTCCGCAGCAGTGTATTGCGTTGATCGGTAAGCAGGCGCAGATTCAACAGGAACATTGTCTGCATTGTGGACAGTGCCAGCTGCATTGCCCGAAGCACGCTGTGGTGCGCGAACCATGAATCAGGATGAACGCTGTACCTGGCTGATCCGTCAACTTCTGCGTGAACAGAGATGGGAAGAGCAGATTGAAATCCCTGATCAATTTTCCCAGCGCCAGCACTTGCTGCGCGGTCTGATGAACGTGCGCCCGCCCTGGCCGATGGATCCAAAGTGGCTGCGGATTCAGGACGATTATTTACAGACAGAGCTGAATTCTTCTGTCATATCCGACGCGGCCACATTGCCTGAGTTGGAACCGGGCATCAGTTTGTGGCAGGGCGACATTACCAAAATCAAGGCGGATGCGATCGTCAATGCCGCCAACAACGCGCTGCTAGGCTGCTTCATACCCAATCATGGCTGCATTGACAACGCGATTCATTCTGCCGCCGGGATCCAGCTGCGGCTGGCATGCCAGACCTTGAGGGAAAATCAGAATATGCCGGAGCCGGTCGGTCAGGCTGAAATCACGCCGGGGTTCAATTTGCCGGCTTTGTGGGTGCTGCATACCGTCGGTCCGCAGGTCCGCGGCGTGCTGACCTCACGGCATTGCGAGCAGCTGGCAGCCTGTTATACCGCATGTTTACAGAAAGCGGCCGCCTGTCAGCTGAAAACGCTGGTCTTCTGCTGCATCTCGACGGGAGAATATCATTTTCCTTCCCAGACTGCCGCGCAGATTGCGATTCGTACGGTCCGGACGTTTTTAAGGAAAAATGACGAACCGTTGAAAGTCGTGTTTAATGTGTTCCGCGATCACGACGCCCAACTTTACCGCGCAGGATTGGGCTGTGCTGAAGAGGAAGACAACCGGTGAAAATTGCTGATCTGAAAACAGGATCCGCGGCTTCTATCCGAGCGATGAAAGAACGTTCAATACGTCAGAAAGGTGAGATTTACGATGAAAGATCAACGAGCCAGCACTGTGGAAAATTCCATCACAGCCTTGCGGAAAGCGCTGAATGAGGCGCAGGCGGTTGTGATCGGCGCGGGGGCCGGCTTATCCATCAGCGCCGGCTTCACGATTTCCGGTCCCCGGTTTTATGAATATTTTCAGGATTTCGCGGATACGTATGGATTTCAGGACATGTATTCCGGCGGCTTTTATCCGTTTACAACGCTGGAAGAATATTGGGCTTACTGGAGCCGTTATATTGAGCTGAACCGCTATCGCCCTGCGGAGTGTCCGGTTTATGAAGAACTATGGGAACTGGTAAAGGGAAAGGACTACTTCGTGATCACGACGAATGTCGATCATCAGTTTCAGAAAGCAGGTTTTGACCGCCGCCGGTTGTTTTATATGCAGGGAGATTACGGATTATGGCAATGCAGCGTGCCGTGTCATCAGAAAACCTATGACAATGAGGCGCTTGTGCATGAAATGGTCCGGTCGCAAACCCATCTTCGGATCCCCTCCCGGCTGATTCCCCGTTGTCCCCGCTGCGGCAAACCGATGAGTATGAATCTGCGGATTGATTCCTCATTTGTCGAAGATGAAGGCTGGCATGCGGCATCACAGCGTTATGGTGAATTTCTCCGGCAGCATATGCACAAAAGAATTTTGTTTCTGGAGCTGGGCGTGGGCTTGAACACGCCGGGGATTATAAAATACCCTTTCTGGCAGATGACAGCGCAGAATTCCAAAGCAATTTATGCCTGCATCAATAAAACGGAAGCGCTATGCCCGGAAGAGCTTGCAAAACAGGCGATCTGTATTCAACAGGATATCGGTCTGGTTCTTGCCCAGCTGTAATTTCACATCTTCGTTTGAGCGGAGAGAGAAGTGCTGAAAAGAAGACGTCTGTCTGAACTTCATTTTTGTCCGCCTGGTAATGAATAAGAGGAACGACCAGAGAACTTGTCATAAATCGAAATGGTCAGGAGACTGACCTTTTTGACGTGGGAATCCACAATGGGATGGAAAGCAGGCCGATGTCTTGACAAGACCTGGACTCTGCGGTTTCTAACGAAGGGGATTGATGAGAAGCGGACTCTGCGGTTTCAATGAGCGGAGTTTTGATCATCATGACGAGCGCAGCGGCAAAGTGAAAATTCACGATAGAAGTGAAAAAGGAGATCAAAAGAACTTGAAACTTGTCCTGATCTGTTAGAAACTTACATCAGAAGACTCTGGATCTTCATCGGACATCCGGAGGATTAAAGGAGCGGAACCAATGAAATTAGAATTAACGGCAACAGGGAAAATCAAATACTGTGTTTTTCATGCGGAAGCTGTACCCTTTCGTCAGGATGACTATGGCGGCCCGGCGTGGCAGTGCCGCTTAGGAGAGGAACTGCGCACGTCAACTTCGCCGCGTTTTAAGGAAGGCTGGTTTAAGGAAGCGTTCTTCGGGGTTGAACTGCGCTATCGTTTCCAGACGGAAGGAGATAGTCTGATCATCGAGGCGGAAGCGGAGAACCAAAGCTCGCAGACAATGCCGCTGGATCAGCTGGGGCTGCGCATCGGTCTGGATTGCTGCATGGAAAGCTATCCGCAATGGGACACGGTATTTGCGCCGACGCTATTGCGGTGTGAGAAAACATACTTCTGGGGTTTTCTGTCCAGTCCTTCAGGCCGGCGGCTTGGAATTTACAGCCCGGATCCGATCGCCAGCTGGCATCTCGACTACAACCGGTTTTTCGCGGATGGCGGACATCGGATCATGACGTTCTGTCTGGACTTTCTGCAAAGCGGGAAGCTGCCGGACCGGCATCCTCAATCCCGGCCGCTTAAGCCGTGGGAAACGCGCCGGTGGCGGATTGAAATCGCCGAGCTGGCTGCAGAACAAGCGGTGCCATCGTGGCTGGCGGAAAAGGGCGTACCGGTTTTTGCGGGCGAGCGCTGGAGCGCGGAATGCGGAAGTGTGCTGGAATTTGAACTGTTGTCCCGGACGGAACCAACGCTGTTGGCAGAGGGACGGGCGGTGCCTTGTTCGCTGAAAAAGCCGGGCGTATACACAGTGCGGCTGAAATCGGACCAGCCCCGCGAACTTCGTCTGACGGCCTCGAATGGGAAGCATCAGAGTGAAGCGTGGGTTCAGTTTATCCATCCATGGCGGACGATCATGGAAGAAGCGGCGCGGCAGGCGCTGAGTCAGCCGCAGAAAATGGGAACGCATTGCGAGAGCTGGTATGGTTTGTTTACCGGCGCGGCCGCGATCCTTCATGATCTGGATTTTGACCGTGCGGCATATCTTAAAAAGGTTCGCGAGCTGGTGCCGCTGGGCTTTGACGTTGAACAAGGCTGTCCGACTGTGCATCCTGGCCGAATTCAGAATACCGCCTGCATGATCGGTTTGATGGCGGATCTCGGCGCCGCGCTGCACAGTGACGAACCGCTGGAACTGGGCGCGAGACTGGCTGACTGGCTGATCGAGCACAGTCAGCGGGAAGACGGCGCTTTCTGCAACGGCAAAGGAAAGCACTACACGAGTGTTATTTATATTGCGAAAAGCCTGCTTGAACTGGTTCTGGAAGAACGCCGGCAGCCGGAAGCTTTATGGCAGGCGCGCGCCCAGCGGCATTTTGAGGCGGCGAAGCGGGCGGTTGACGAGCTGGCGCTGCATCGGGATAACATAGAAACCGAAGGCCAGGCCACGCTGGAGGACGGCATGCTGACCTGCTCTGTCGCGCAGCTGACGATGCTGGCGAAAATGCTGGAGCCGGAAGCACGCCGGCCGTATATTGAAGCGGCAGAATGCTTAGTCCGCAAGCATCGCTGTCTGGAACGGACCGTCGTGGCGGACAGCCGCTGCAGCGGGACGACGCTGCGGTTTTGGGAAGCGCAGTACGACGTGCTGACGATGGGCAACATGATCAATTCTCCGCACGGCTGGAGCGCCTGGAAGGTGTACGGCATGATCGATCTGTATCTGCTGAGCGGCCGGCGTGACTATCTGATCGACGCGATGAATACGCTGATGAGCTGCGTCAGTCTGCTGGATGTGGAAAACAAAACGCTGAACTGGGCGTTTGTGCCCGATCCGCACCGCGAGGTCATGTCCTTCGTTGGGGATCCGGAAAACCCCGGCCGCGGAAAGTTTCAGGCGCGGACGATCGCAGAGGAGCGCGTCGGGATGATCAGCGGCTGGTATCATGCACCTGAAAATACCGCGGTGTTTGGATATCTTGGCAGCTGGCCGGACGTGACGACCGATCAGGGCGGCTGCTGCGACAACGATGTGCATGAGATTTTCAAATGCGTGGAGGAAGTCATCTTAACCCGCGCCTATGTTCATGAAGAAGACGGCCGATGGGACGCATTTCACTGCACCGTGGAAAACACGGCAGAGGGACTGACGATCCGGCCGCGGGAAGCGTTAGTAGATCAAGTTCATGTCCAGCTGACGCAGCCGATGAACATCACAGTGGAGTTTGCCGGCGAGCGAGTGACCGCCCGGCTGCAAAGCGGCTGGATCATTCGGACAGGAACTTGGGCAGAGTGAGGCGGCAGGGAGGAAGAGAATGTCGGGAAAATGGAAGATCGGGGTTGCGGTCAGCGCCCTGTTGTTAGGCGGCTGCGTCAAAGCGGGTACGCTGCCGAAGAAGAACGAACCGCTGACGCTCGTCATCGCCACGGATCTGCATTATTTAGCGCCGGAGCTGCACGATCAGGGCGAGCGCTTTCAACGATTGATTGAGGAAAGCGACGGCAAGCTGACGGAAAAGAGCGAAGCTCTCGTTGATCAGTTCGTACAGGAAATGCTGCAGAAGAAACCGCAGGCCGTCCTGCTGAGCGGTGATCTGACCTTCAACGGCGAAAAGCTCAGCTATCAGCGGCTGGCGCGGAAGCTGCAGGTTTTGACGGAAGCGGGCATCGACGTGTGGGTAATTCCCGGCAATCATGATCTAAATAACGCCTCGGCGGCTTCGTTCAGTCAGGCTCAGGCTCGTCACGTCGAATCGGTCGACGCGGCGGAGTTTGCCGCGATCTACCAGAATCTGACCTGTCATCCCGCAATCAGCTGCGATCCTCAATCGCTGAGCTGCCTCGTTCCATTAGCGGAAGACGTTCAGCTGCTGCTGATCGACGCCAATCGTCCGGAAGATCCGGGCGCCGTGAGCGAAGAAACGCAGCGCTGGATCGAGCGTCAGCTGGAAAAAGCGCAGGCAGATCAACAAACCATACTCTCCCTCAGCCATCAGAATCTGGCCGATCACACGGCGATGTTCTCCTATGGATTTACCGCGCGGGGGGCGGCATCCGTCCGAGCGCTGCTCAGCACTTATGATGTGCGCGTGAATTTCAGCGGACATATGCATATTCAGCATATCCAGAAGCAGGAGGGGCTTGTGGATGTCGCAACATCCTCCTTGTCCGTCACGCCGCTGCACTACGGTGTGATCACGCTGGATGCGGACCGCACGCTGCATTATCAGACCGAATCGCTGGCCGATCCTGACTTGCAAAGTCAGGCAAAGCTTTGTTTTGATCAGACGACCCGGCGGCAGATGCAAAGCGCGCTTGAGGTGCTGAAACTGAGCCCGCAGGAAACGGCGGCGATGATCGAGCTGGCGGTAATGATGAATGATGAAATTTTTGACGGAACACTGGCGGAAAACAAGCCGCGGATCCGACAGGATGCAGCCTGGTATTTATGGCAAAGGGAAGGGAAAGACTTGTTTTTCGGTCAGTATCTGGAAGCGATGTGGAACGAAGCGACGCCGGACAATAATGAAATCACGCTCCCGCTGCGGTGAACTAAAAACCGAACGATATTCCTTTCGCCAATATCCGAAGCCGGACGCAATCCGGCAATTCAATTTAACAGGGATCGAAAGGGAACCTTTGTTGCTCTGCGGAAAATGAATCGCAGACCAGAGAAGATAAGCATTTTACATTTGCAAAATCTGGAACTATACTGAAGATGAATCAGGAAGAATCTGAGCGTCTGCGGTATTTTTTCATTCCTTTCGTTTATTCGGACAAGGAAGATCCATGGAGAAAGTATAAAATGCCGGAGGCGGACAGGTTAAAGGAGGCATGAAAGATGGAATTCACTCAAGTTGTTCAAAACCGTTACTCGTGTAAGAAATTCGACGGCCGGCCTGTGGAAAAAACGCAGCTGGAAGCGATTTTAGAAGCTGGAAGGCGGGCGCCGACAGCGAAGAATCTGCAGGAACAGAGAATTTACGTCATCCAGTCCCAAACCCTACTGGCAAAGTTGGATCAGGTCACGCCATGCCGGTATAACGCGTCCACGGTCGTGGTGGTCGCTTTCGATAAGAACAATGTGTTCACCTATCCGGGCGGACAGCGTGACTCCGGCGTCGAAGATGCGACGATCGTCGCGACGCACATGCTGCTGGCAGCGGAAAACGCAGGCGTCGACAGCTGCTGGGTCAATCTCTTCAATCCGGAAGAAATGGCAAAGATGTTGAATTTGCCGGAGAATGAAGAAGTGCTGATGGTTCTCGATCTGGGGTATGCGGCAGAAGGCTTTAAAGCACTGCCGGCGCACAGTCAGCGCAAGCCGCTTGCCGAGACCGTGACTTATTTGGAGTAGAAGGAGGAAAAAGGGATGAGTAAAAAATTAGTCGCTTATTTTTCAGCCAGCGGAGTAACCGGGAAAGTTGCCAAAACTCTGGCTTCCGCCATCCATGCCGATCTGTTTCAGATTGAGCCGGCGACGCCCTATACCGATGCCGATTTAAACTGGAATGATCCGCAATCCCGCAGTTCCGTGGAAATGCGGGATAAAACATCCCGGCCTCAAGTGAAAAACAAAGTGGAAATGATGGAGGACTATGACACAATCTTCGTCGGATTTCCGATCTGGTGGTATGTCGCGCCGACGATCATCAACACTTTTTTGGAACAATATGATCTGACTGGGAAAAAGGTGATTCCCTTCGCGACCTCCGGTTCCAGCGGGATGGGCAATACCAACGCGGAACTCCGGGGCTCCTGTTCCGGCGCACTTCTTTGCGAAGGCCAGCGCTTCGCTTCCTCGATTGGGGCTGATGCGCTGAAAGCCTGGGCTGATTCATTCTAAAATACTGCTGAAGCACTGTGGAGAACCGCGGTGCTTTTTTTCATATTGAATCTAAAAAATAAAATGTGATCTATTTATCTCAAAGTGATTGACTTTTGAAAGATGTGTGATATATTTATCTCATAAAGAGAGAAATATATCTCTTGGAGGTGCTCTGATGAATCGAAAGTCAATGACACGTTGGCTGCTTGCCGGGGGTCTGGTTCTGGCGGTGATGCTGGCGTCCTGTGCTTACTCTGTCCTTTACAATGAAAGCCGTTGGGTCGCACCGATGGACTTATCCACCTATCAGTTCCGGATGGAGGATCTGCCGATGTTGATCGCGGTGCCGCTGTTTGCCGTATATATTCTGGCGTCGGGCTTCCGTTTGTTTCAAGCCGCAAGACGGCAGCGTCTGCAGGATCAGCCGGGCTACACCCGGCATCTGGATCCGCGGATGGGGTTGTTTGGTTTATTTGGATTTCTGGGCTTTCTTGGTTTCTGGACCTATGCAGCCCAGCGTGTGATCTTTCCGTTTTTCTTCTTCATCTTCTTCGGCTTTTTCGGCTTCTACTACGAAGGCAAGCTGTCTGATACGCTGGCGGATGAAATGTTTGAGGAACACCGTCTGAAAGCGCAGTTAAAAGCGTATAAGATCGGCATGAGCCTGATCTTCCTGATGCTGTGGCTGGTCGGCTTTGGTTTATTCAGTCAACAGCTGGACTATGTCGCGATTTATCTGACCATCGGAATTTCCCTGGCCTATGCCGTTACGGTGTTCATGAGCGAATATCTGTTATATCGCTATGAACGTCAGGAGTAGAACGATGCCGGAATTTACCTGTCAGTTAAAACAATACCGCCTCGCCAGGGGCCTGACGCAGGAACAGCTGGCGGAGCTGGTGCATGTCCGCCGGGAAACGATCATGCGGCTGGAAAAAGCCCAGTACAACCCGTCGTTAAAGCTGGCGATTGATATCTCCCGCGTTGTTGAACAGCCGATCGAAAAGCTTTTTATCTTTGATTGAGGAATTTTGCTTGACCCGGACGCCGCGTCCGGGCTTACACTGAGGCTGCGAGGTGAAAAAGATGCGAATGAACGAAGCGGCTGAACAGCTCGGACTGAGTCAGCGGGCGATTAAATACTATGAAAAAGAAGGGCTGCTGAAAGTGAAGCGGGATGAAAATGGCTACCGCAACTTCGATGAACATGATCTGGAACGTTTGAAAAAGATTACGCTGTACCGCAAGCTGGGGATCGCAGTTAAGGATATCGAAAACTTACTGAAAACGGAAGATTCCGCGCGGCTGCGGGAAATTCTTGCGCAGAAGCGTGATCAGCTGCGGCAGGATCAGACACAACTGCAGTTGCTTGAAAAGTATCTCAACGACGGCAATCTTGACGAAGCATTCCAGCAAATCGACTACGAAACGATCGGTCAGGCAATTCAGGACATGTTCCCGGGCTTTACCGGCTATTACTTTATGCATCATTTCATGCCCTATTTACAGATCCGGATCACAACGCCCGAGCAGCAGGAAGCTTATCAGCGGATCCTGGCGTTCTGGGATACGGCGACCATCAAAATCCCGTTGGTGACGCGGCTGATCAGTTATCTCCAATACAAGCTGAATCGCCTGGATTTATTTGATCAGACGGAAATGATGGAAAAGCGCATGCGGCAGATGCTTGAAATGAGCGAGCACGATTATGAAAAGCTGAAAAAACAGGTGTTAAGCGGGGTGAAGCTGAAGACGAGCTTCCCGATGAAATACCAACCAGTCTTCGTCAGTCAGCGTAAATTCATGAAGCGGCTTCAAGATGCCGGATATAACGATCTTTTTATTCCAAGCATGATCGCGCTGTCGCCTGCTTACAAACGCTATCACGACGCATTGACAGCGATTAATCGGCGGTTGTGCGACGATCTGGGCCTGTATTACGATTCCAACTATGTGCTGAGGCTGAAGAAAAAGGCTACGGCTCAATAAGAGGCCGGCGCGAAGAAGGGGCAGATAGCTCTGAACGCGCCGGTTTTTCTGCGATTTCCAACCGGAAATACAGAAATAGCGCAAATTCAGCGTTGGCTGGCTCTTATCCTTTTTCATTGAAATCACAAAAAAAAGCTTGACCTGGAGCTAACTACAGGTGTTAATGTAATAGAAGACGAAATGAGGGATCCTGGATGAAAACAGATGCGCCGTTAGTTGTGGTTATTGATGGCCAGGGCGGCATGATCGGACGGAAACTGTGCGATCAGCTGCTTGAAACAAAGCCGGAAATGAATCTGTTAGCGCTGGGCACCAACAGCGCCGCTACGTCCGCAATGCTCAAAGGCAAGGTGCATCAGGCAGCGACGGGGGAAAACCCGGTTCTGGCCGCAGCGCGGCGGGCCGCGGTGATCGCGGGCCCGGCCTCGATTGTCGTCGCGGATTCGATGCTTGGGGAAATCACGCCGAAGATGGCAGCCGCGATTGGACAGAGCGAGGCGGAGAAGGTTCTGATTCCGCTGAACCGCTGCGGCATTCTGATCGCCGGGGTGCAGGAGTGTCCGGTCGATGAGCTGATTGAAAAAGCGGCGGCGATGATCCTGAAGCTGATCGTCTGATTCAGGATTCCGGCTGCAGCCGGAATCTTACGTCTTACCGGAAACAAAAAAAGCGAATGCGGAAATCACGAAGGTTTCCAAGCGGCAGAGCACTGTTGTTTTTGAGTAGGAGCAAACAAAGATGAAAAACACGAAACACTTGATTTTTACTGCCTTGTGCATGGCCTTAGGCGTCGTTTTGCCGATGGCTTTCCACATGATTCCCAACGCCGGCAGCGTGATGCTGCCGATGCATATCCCGGTTCTGCTGTGCGGCCTGGTCTGCGGTCCGGTTCTCGGCTTGATCTGCGGGATTTTCACCCCGGTTTTATCGTCGTTGATCACGGGGATGCCGGGGCCGGCCTATCTGCCAAGCATGATCTGTGAGCTGGCGGTGTATGGTTTGCTTGCCGGAGTGATGATCAAGCTGATCAAAACGGAAAAACCGCTGGTGAACCTGTACGCTTCGTTAATCACAGCGATGATCGGCGGCCGGATTGTGTATGGTCTGATGAACGCTTTGATTTTCAGAGCCGGGGCATATTCAATTCAGATGTGGATGACGGCGTCGTTCGTCACGGCGCTGCCGGGGATTATCCTGCAGCTGCTGCTTCTGCCGGCCGTCGTTTACGCGCTGCAGAAGGCGAAACTGGCGTGAGTGAGCTGAACAAGATTCTGCTTTGGCATGCCGGACAGTATCCGGCGATGCAGCCGCAGGATGCGGTGAAGCTGATTTATCAGAACGAATTCGGCTGCGAGCATTTGATCGAAGATCCATCGGGGATGCTGGCATATTTAAAGCGGGAGATCGCCGAGAACGCCCAGCCAAAAGCTGAACGTTGTTGGGATGAGATCGGCAATGGGTTGGTCCGGCTGCATCTGGCCGGGCTTAAGGAACACGACGCGGAAGCGATCCTGGACGCAATGCGGCAGACGGCCGCTCAGCACTCAGGCTCGGAAGACAGCTTTCAGTCGAAATTGAAAGAAATGCGCCGGTTATGTCAGGCGAATAAGCTGCCGTTTGACGAACAAACGCTGAACGCCTGGCTGGCCGGTTATCCGGGCGGCCCGGTTCATCATTCCGCCATTTTCCGCAGTCAGCATCATCCTGCCTACCGGGTCATGTTGCGAAGTCTGGCTGAGGCCCTGAGAAATCAAAATTCCTGAATATGAATTTCCCCAGATCAAACGAAAGTTAAAATCGAAAGCAGGGAAAAGAAAGGTTCTATAAATTTTGGTGTTGGTAGAAACCAACGCCTTTTTTTCTTGAGCATAAAAAAAAGAGACATAGGTAAGAATTTCCGTTACAATAAAATCACCACAAATTACAGAAAGGAAATCTCACTATGTCCATTACTCATTCTATCGTATCTGTTCTCAATTTAAAAGATCCTCATCTTCATTTC